>CAYVPM010000108.1:0-7518 GCA_964453475.1 uncultured Saprospiraceae bacterium
AAGGGGGCAGTTATTCAAAAAAGCAAAGTTCACAATTATGAAAACGAAATACCTTATTGGCTTTATCAGCGCAGCCTATTTATTGGCATTTCTGCATTTTGGGTTTTGGAAAGGCGCGCAATATGGCGGTGATTCATGGGGTTATTACGTCCATTTGCCTTCCAGCTTTCTTTACCAGGATGTCGGTGATTACAAAGAGTGTTCAGCGGCATGGCGGGTGTATAACCCACGAGCCGACGATCCGGGTGAGAACCTTCTCAGCTCGCCAATAGGGAAAAAAGTGATAAAATATCCTGTTGGGGTAGCGATTATGGAAGCGCCGTTCTTTGTTGCGGCCCACGTTTTTTGCCTGGTATCGGGGGTTTCTGCAGATGGTTTTTCCTGGCCATACATGTTTTTTGTAGGGATTGCCAGTTTGATTTACGCTGTTTGGGGCATTTGGTTGCTGTTGCTGGCCCTGAAGCCCTATTTTAAAAACGAGACGACCCGGCTGCTAGTGGGCGCCACTATTGGGCTGGCTACCAACCTGCTTTATTCCTCCACCTACACTGTAGGAATGTCGCACCCTTTTTTGTTTTTCCTGTATGCCTTAATGTTGTTGGGTATTGTCCGGTTTTATGAAAAGCCAAGCGCTAAAGGGGCGATTTGGGTAGGCGCTTCTGCCGGCGCGATTGCCCTGACACGATCGCCGGAGGTAATTTGCGTATTGATCCCGTTATTATGGGGAATCAATACCTGGGCAGATATTCCCAGGCGGTTCAGGCTCATCGGGATGCATTTCGGGAAAGTGGCCCTGGCCGTATTGGCATTTTTGCTGATGCTGGCGCCCCAGGCCATTTACTGGAAATTTGTCAGTGGACAATGGTGGTACAATGGATACCAGGGGGAGCATTTCGACTGGGCAAATCCGCATATTCTGGATGGGCTTTTCCACTATAGAAATGGTTGGTTGATTTATACTCCGGTGATGGCTTTCAGCTTGTTGGGCATATTTTGGCTGCGAAAACACGCAACGGATGCGCGATTGGCCATCCTTTGCTTTTTACCCCTGCATTGGTACATCATCTATTCGTGGTGGTGCTGGAACTATATCAATGGCTTTGGCTCCCGACCGATGGTGGAAATTTTGCCCTTGTTGGCCTTTCCCTTGGCGGCCATAACAGAATTTGCCCGGCAAAAGCGGTGGTCAAGTATATTGGGAATTGCGCTCCTCGCTTTTTTCAGTTGGCTAAACATATTCCAAACCTGGCAAGTCAGCAAAGGCCTGTTGCTTAGCGAAGCCACCAATAGGGCGTATTACAAAGCTATTTTCGGGAGAACAAAAGGTGATAACAATACGGTTGTTGCCTATTCCAGCGGTGAATTACAACCTGATGTAGTGCGCAGCGGATGGAAGAAGTGGCTACATGGTGACAAGGACAGCCTGATCAAAGTGCAGTCACTGGCCACCAATGATATGGAGGATTCCACCAAGGCCCTGTTTACCCGCGAATTGAAACAGAGCGGTTCTTTTTCCTTCCGATGTGACGATGAGTTCAGCCCTATCTGTTACCTGGAATTGCCCGATTCCATTGCCATCAATGCCGGTGATTACCTGAAAATTTCGGTGTCAACCTACGTTAAGGCCAACGAAATGACCTACAAACACGAAAAACAGGCGCTGCTCGCACTGCATGTTTTTGACGGAAAAGACAAGACAATTCTTGCATCTCAACTGGCTGCCAGCAGCACCAACCACAATGAAACCGGCTCTTTTTGGTTTACGGGAAAGCCGGACACATGGGGGGAATCGAGCTATTTTGTGCGGGTTCCACAAAAGTTAAACCCTACTGACCGGATCAAAACTTATATGTGGAACCCTGCCCGACAGCGCATTTACGTGGACGATATGGCCGTAGAACTCTGGCGCTACCAGTAATCACACTTTGGCGAGGGCAGCGCCCAGGTCCTCCATCAGGTCGGCTACATCTTCCACACCGACGCTCAAACGGATCAAGGAATCCGTCAGCCCTACCTTTAGCCGCTCCTCACGCGGGATGCTGGCATGCGTCATGCTGGCTGGATGCCCAATAAGCGACTCTACGCCCCCCAGCGACTCCGCCAGGGTGAACAAATGGGTGCTGCTCATCACTTTTGTAGCATTTTCCAACGAATTATTTTTCAGGTCGAACGACACCATACCGCCGAACATCCGCATTTGTTTTTTGGCAATGTCGTGGTTGCGGTGTGTGGCAAACCCCGGCCAATAAACTTTGCCCACTTTTGGATGAGTTGCCAGGTATTCCGCCAAGACAGCGGCATTCTCACATGCCCGCTGTACCCGCAAGTGCAAGGTCTTGATACCGCGTAAAATAAGGAAACAATCCTGTGGCCCTGGAACGGCGCCTGAGGCGTTTTGGATAAAATGCAGACGCTGGCCCAACTCCAAATCCTTGACGATCAAACATCCATGAACCACATCCGAGTGGCCGCCAATGTATTTTGTAGCGGAGTGCAGCACAATATCAGCCCCAAGGTCGAGCGGGTTTTGCAAGTAGGGTGAGGCAAATGTATTGTCTACGCAGGTCATGATGCCATGCTTGCGGGCAATGGCGCATACTGCTTCAATGTCAACCACATTGAGCATCGGATTGGTGGGTGTCTCGATCCAGATGAGCTTTGTATTCGGGCTGATTTCCCGCTCCAGGTTTTGAGCCTCGTACATATCCACAAAGCGGCTTTTAAGCCCCCATTGGCCCCAAATTCGGACCATCTGGCGGTATGAGCCACCGTACAGGTCGTTGACGGCAAGCACTTCATCGCCGGAGGCAAGCAGTTTCATCACCGCATCCTGGGCTGCAAGGCCCGACCCGAAGCATATCGCATCGCTGCCGTTCTCAAGTGCTGCAAGGTTGGCCTCCAATACGGAACGGGTAGGGTTCTGTGTACGGGCGTACTCAAAGCCTTTGTGTACGCCGGGTGATGATTGGCTATAGGTGCTTGTCTGGAAAATAGGGGTCATCACGGCGCCGGTTGACGGGTCTGGCTCGATGCCGGCATGTATTGCTTTGGTGGCAAATTTCATGTTAAACAGTGGTGTGTTAAAAATGCTAGTATTTGGACGGCTCCCCTGGAGTCGGGCCGGCAAAGGTAGTTATTGACGGGATAGTTTTGGTACCGAGGCTAACAGTTCGATGGGCATTCAAAGCGTGGACGCTTTGGGGGCCCATTTTCAATTTACGGGAAAACCAAAGGGGCTGAATCGGGAAAAACTAGCGCTGAAAGCCGGGTGTGAGAGCGTTAGAAGCGCCTGTTTTTGGGCAAAAACCAGGAAAAAAAGGTGTAAAAACAGTTCGTTTTTTTTGCATAATAGATTGATTATCAATATTTTAATAAAAAAAAGCGCCAAAACCACAAAAAATCCACTGGGCGACTGAGCCCTGTTGAGTGTCCTGGGATGCCCCCCCGGTCGAGGAGACCTTTGCCTATGTCAAACGGAATAAAAAACGAAAAAAACATAGTCACATGAAAAGCTCACTCACTCTCCCGACCACCACAAAGAACGCTGAAAATCAGATGCCATCCAACATCACCGGCCTTGATCTTATCGGCGCTGCTATTACTGGTCTTGACCTGATTGGCGCGCGTATCACCGGTCTTGATTTGATTGGTGCGCGTATCACGGGATTGGACCTGATTGGTGCTTGAGCAGGTGACAACAATCATGATTCTGAGTCGAAGCCGTCTTCGGTTGGCTTTCAAGGCTTTCTAACTATAAACTAAACATACTATGGGAAATCTTATCACTTCACATGTCCCGATTGGGAGCTTGGGCAGGGCGCTTATGCTGCGATCTGCCTTTGAAAACAAACATTTAATAAAGGGGATGAAGCAACTGAGTTGTGATGTAGTGTTCGGCTCACCGGCCGCTGACTGCATGGGCACTGGTGTGTGCAAAATCTCTGCGCTCAGCAATATGCAGAAGCTCAAATCAAAACCCAACAATTGCCTTAGTGCGCCAGCCATTTTATTTCCGCTTGAGGATGGGGATGGCTTCTCGATGCTTATTGCCCGTGAAATGATGTGCATTAAGCTTTTGCGCAGTCAATTCCGTGGCGGCAAGCTCAGACTCATGGAGCCATATCCCCTTCCGAGCGATATTGTGTTAGAGTTGTCATTGAAAATCAATGAGTTGCAACCGGGGGAATATACAGTTTCGGAAGAGAACGGTTTTTTTAAAATCAATTTTCGATAAATATCAAATTCAATAATCATCAAATTTTGTCATCATGAGTGGAATGAACAAAAGAGGAATGCCTCACGTGGTTTTTCTCACAATCGCCATCCTGCTACTAAGTGTATGCAGCAACTGGTTGTGCGCGCAAACGCTACAACCGAACGCAAATGCGAGCACCTTCAACTGGAAAACCGGCGAGGATGCAACGACCATCTTGCTCAGTCAGGTAGATGTGTTGCACCAGCAGTTGCCGGGCTTGACTGAGGGTACTTCATTGTACGACAACACCCTGCGCCGCATAGCTTATTTCAAAGCCATCGCAGTGGAGATCAGCAAAGGCGCTTCGGTAGTCGAATCGCTTGACCTGGCGGTTCCAGCAGCCGCAACCTTGGGGTTTTCGAAAGAAGCCTCTTACACCCCTAAAATCACTTTGCGCGCCTTGCAAACCGAGACGCGAATCCTGCTCACCAATTGAGCTAATCCGAACCCGGCTAATACAATTCACGGGGTTCACCTTGAAGCATTTTGACGAACGCTACACGTTCATCATTTACAAAATCATTATCACATGAAAAAGAGCAACAGCAAACTCATATTTGCCATGGCTTTTATTTGGGCATTTGTGTGCAGCAGCTTGCAAGCACAAGTAAACCTGAATATGGCTAACAATGGCGTTACCGGGGGCAGCCCATTTTCCATAGCGCCTGCAGGTACATGTTTCTTCAATTTTTACGACTCCGGAGGGGCTTTTGGAAATTATAACAACAGCGCCAATGCCAGCGTAACCTTCCTGCCCGCCAATGCCGCAACCCACCGGATTCAGGTGAGTTTCGGCACATTTTCGCTGGAACCACGCTTCGATGCATTTTACATCTACAACAGCAATACCGTTGGCGTAAACCAGGTGCCTGGCCCTCAAGGCCTCACACTGTCAGGGTTTCCCGCAGGGAACTGGCAGGATGTAAACCCAGGAACCGTGACTGCCAATACCGGCATCGCAGCTGTGGGCGCCAATGCCGCAGAAGCCCTTACGTTTCAGTTCCGTTCCGATGCTTCTATTGCTTATCCGGGATGGACGGCGATTGTGCGCCAAACAACCAAAACTCCCTGTACCATGACCGCACCCCCAAACCTGGCGCTATTCACCGGACCCGGTTCAACGAACTGCGGACTTGTTTACCTGCCAACCCTTCCGGTGATTTCCGGCGGATGTGATCCTACTTATGAGTTGAGATACAGAATCAATGGGGGTGTACAACAGAACCTGTTTTTCGCCATCAACGCACCCGTTGGATTTAACATCATCACTTGGGAGCTTGTAGATCCCTGCGGCGGTGCTGTAGTGGCTTCCGTCAATCAGAATGTGACGGTGACAGACAACACCCCGCCTACGGTTTCATGCCCATCCAACCAAACCATAAACCTTGCCGGAGGCGAGTGTGGCGCGGTGTACAGTTACGAAGTCAATTGTATGGACAATTGCCCATTCAGTGTAACAAGTACCCTGAACCTTGGGTTTGACTTCAATGATGGCCAGGCAGGGATTATGTTTGATGTGGTGAACCTAAGTTCAGGCCCATTGACGATCACCCAGTTCGGGCCATCTTTGGATGCAGGCACCTGGCCAATGGAAGTTTATTTCACCCATGTAGCCGATACATGGGTCGGTTCAGATCAAAACCCCAGCGCCTGGACGCTGGCGGGCTCATTCAACGCAACATCAACAGGGCCAGCATCTGGCACCCCCATTCCGGGTTTTGGCATCGTAGTGCCAGCGGGTGGGTCAAGGGGCATTTACCTGACCAGCAAAACAGGCGCACCTGTAAATTATAGAACAGGCACCGGGCAAGCAAATGATGGTATTTTGCGGGTTTCCTCCAACCCGGGGGCTGGCAAAGTATATCCATTTTCTACCACATTTTCCAGCCGTCAATACAAAGGTTTTGTCCGCTATTCCAGAAATTCAGGCCAGGCGCCGTTGCAAATCAGCGGCAAGGCTTCAGGAGAGTTTCTCGATTACCACGACAGCCCTTTTGTCAACATATTTCAATGCACGGACGTCAACGGCAATACGGCCACCTGTTCCTTTACTGTTACCGTGAAGCCATTTCCCAATCCGGTTACCTCTTTGAAATGCAACGACTTTATCACCATAGCTTTAAGTGATGGGTGTACAGGATTGGTCGGCGCCGACGACGTGTTGGAGGGCGGGCCCTACGGTTGTTTCGACGATTATGAGGTAAGGATAGACCGAACGCTACCACTCGGCAATGGGCCTTGGGAACTCCCAATACTCTATGCGAGCGATATAGGCAAAACTTACCGTGTACGGACCAGGGATGGGGCGGGCAATCAATGTTTTACCGATATAAAGATAATTGACTCTAAGCCGCCACTGCTCGACTGCTCGCCGGTTTCGCCCATAACCGTGCCCTGCAATTTTCCGATTGATCCTATTGTATCCAAAAATACCACCCTTACCCTGCGCTTTGCCGCTCAAGGGCTGACGCCCATTACCAAAGAAGTGGTAGATTTCCAGACACGCGAATACACCTTTAATGTATACGTACCCCAGGGTACGGTGGTGACCGATGTAGACTTTAAGACCAAAATTTCTGGCGACGGCTTCTTCAACAACCTGCAGATTCAGTTGGAGAACCCCAGCAGCACCAAGGTCACCGTGTGGAATAAACTGGGCGGATGTGCACCAGATCCGATTTTTGTGCGCTTTGACGATGAAGGCTCCGGGGCATTCAATTGTGTAACCTATACTACAGGCATCAATGCGCAAGTTCCCCTTGGTTTTGGGGTGCTCAGTACCTTTGACACAGAGCCGGCTTATGGGATCTGGAAGGTGCGGGTAACAGACGTTGACGGTTTTGGCGACCTTTCATTCGTAGACCTTGCAGAATTGTACCTGACCGTGACGGGCAATTTCAGCACCGGTTTGCCGCATGGGCTAATACCCCTCACCCCTGCGCACGTAATTCAGAATGGCCCCAACAGCTTTAATGTGCCGGTTGGGCTGGATCCTTGTGGCCCTGCAACCCTTACGTACTTCGATCAGGAAATGCCACAAACCTGTAGTTCGATCTACACCAAAGTAATTACGCGCCATTGGACGGCCACAGACCAGAGTGGCAACACAGCTTCCTGCAACCAGATCATCAACTTGCTTCGACCAACTTTCAGTGACATCGTCATGCCGCCAGATTTCGATGGTATCGACCAGCCGCCATTTGATTGTGATGACCCGTACCCGACACCGGCATGGATACAAAGCCAGGGCCTGCAAGGCTTCC
>CAYVPM010000109.1:0-7510 GCA_964453475.1 uncultured Saprospiraceae bacterium
CCGCCCAATATATCGCTGGCTTATGACGGCCTCGAGATTGAATGGTAAAAAAAGATATTTCTTCAACAAGCTCGCCGACTCATACACCTTGTTCTCGTTCCGTTGATAAACCACGTAGTTAAAACCAGGGTGAATGGCAAAGCCCCCGCTTTGGCCTTTTTTGTCAATAGCCACAAACCCGACCTGGGCTTCTTCGCACTGTTTGGGATATTTCCGCACAATCCTTTTCACGGCTGTTTCCGCAGCTTTTTGGGGGTGGGCGCCGCGGCGCATTTCTTCTACCACCAAAAAACTACCCAACGTACGCAACACTATCTCGCCAAGACCCGTGCTGGCTGCGCCGCCAACCTCGTTGTCGACAAACATGCCGGCCCCGATAATTGGGCTGTCCCCCACCCTGCCGTTCATCTTGAATGCCGCCCCGCTGGTGGTACAGGCACCGGCAATGCGCGCCATTTCATCAATCGCCAAAATCCCGATGGTATCGTGGCGTTCCACATTGATGACCGGCTTGTATTTTGAAGTTTTTTGCCATTCTTGCCAGGCTTTTTTTGCCACATCAGTGAGCAGGTCCTCATGGGGGAAGCCCTCACTGATGGCAAATTTGTAGGCGCCCTCTCCGGAAAGCATCACGTGCGGCGTTTTCTCCATGACGCGCCTGGCCAGGCTGATCACGTGTTTGATATTTTGGACAAATGAAACCGAACCCGCCATGCCAAACTCGTCCATGATACAAGCATCCAGCGTAACCTTGCCATCCCGGTCGGGAAAACCGCCGTAACCGACACTGGTATCGTTTGGATCGGCTTCGGGTACGCGCGCACCTGCTTCAACGGCATCCAATGCTCGCCCACCCTTGTGCAGTACTTCCCAGGCTGCCGCTGTGGCTTTCACATTTGGCCCCCAAGTGGCTATGACAAGCGGAAAAGCCCCTTTTTCAGGCCTTTCAAAAATAGCGCTGGTTTTATGCCAGAAATCTAAAGAGCCGACGGCCAGGCCGCCGAGCATGGTGTTTTGGAGGAAATTGCGGCGTGAGTTCAAAATAATGAGCTTTTGAATTGATGATAAAAAAGTAGGAGATTGACGTAATTTTGGCGCAAAGTATTGCTACACAATGAAAAGCACAGTGTTATTCATAATTCTTTTTGTCGCATGCAAGCATCAACCCGCGACACAGGAGGATGCAAGTGCCTGGAAAAAAATAAAAATGGACTTCCGCAGGTTCGACAACGATGGGCTGGCAGGGCCTGCAGGCGGGAAAATCGCCGCCAACTATGAGTTTTGCATCCCGGCTTCTGAAAAATATCTAAGTCAGGTAAAAAAGATTGACAAGACGGCAGAAAAATCGGGCGGGAAAGGAAGGGCGGGTTGCAGCGACAAAGAATGGCTTATAATTGGCTCTACCCATCAGCCCAATTTTCAGCGCGTGCTGTATGAGCTGGCATCGCTGCCTTATATCCGTGAAATTCAGGAAACCTTTTATGAGTAAACCTTCACGGACTGTATTCGTACAAAAATGGGTGGTAGCAACTTCTATCATCCTTTTTGGGGTGAAGCTAATGGCTTACTACCTGACCAACTCCGTCGCAATCCTAACAGATGCCCTTGAAAGCACAGTAAATGTTGTCACCGGATTTACGGGCCTTTACAGCATAAAACTGGCTGCCAAACCACGGGACGACAACCATCCTTACGGCCACGGAAAAATTGAATTGATTTCAGCTTCTTTTGAAGGCGTTTTAATCCTGGTAGCAGGCTTAATAATCATCTACGAATCGCTCATCAACCTGGTGCACCAACACCCAGTGAAAGCATTGGATACAGGTATCCTGTTAATCGCCATCACTGCTGCACTGAATTACTTGATGGGCTCCTGGTGTGTCAGGGTTGGAAGCTCCGAGCGATCTGTTGCTTTGGTAGCCAGCGGGAAACACCTTCAGTCGGATACCTGGACCACTTTTGGCATTGTGCTTGGACTGGTATTGCTGTGGTTTTCAGGCATTGCCTGGATAGACAGTGCCGTGGCCATTCTCTTTGCAGGGGTCATCATGGTGGAAGGCTATAAAATAATCCGCCAGACAATCGCCGGCCTGACCGACGAAGCAGATGCCGAATTACTGAACAAATTGATCGAGGTACTGAACAGAAACAAACCGGACACCTGGATAGACCTGCACAACCTCAGAATCATCAAGTACGGGGCTGTTTTGCACTTCGATTGCCACTTGACTGTTCCATGGTATTTTAATGTCAATGAAGCACACGCACAGATCGATTTGCTGGATGCATTGATTCGCAAAAACTTCCCGCAGTCCATCGAAATGTTTGTTCACACAGATGGATGTGTGGCACCCAAATCCTGCACTGTTTGCCCAATAGATGGATGTCCGGTTCGAAAGGCAGCCTTTATTGAACGCGTCGACTGGACGATGCCCAATATCACTACCAATAAAAAGCACGGGTTTTGAGCGCGTAAAGGGGATTTTCTGCTGAAAAAAACAACTGAATATGGTTCCTGTGAAAAGCACTGAACGTATTCTGCGCCTAGGCTGGCCCTATCAAATCCCAAAGATTGCCATGCAAGTCTTCAAAAACGGCAACGGTGCCATAGGGTTCAACAACAGGTTCGCGCACGAATTTCACTCCCCGATCCCGCCAGCGGATATAATCCCGCCAAAAGTCATCTGTGTTAAGGAAAAGAAAAACCCTGCCTCCAGTTTGGTTCCCGATCCGGCTTTCCTGCTCCAGGCCAACTGCCTTGGCCAACAGCAGGCAAAAGCCGGATGACCCGGCAGGTGCAACACGCACCCATCGCTTGGTTTGATTCAAGGTTGTATCTTCAAGGAGGGTAAAATCCAGTATTTCAGTGTAATATTTTATGGCTGTGTCATAGTCAGCCACCACCAAAGCAATTTGAGCAATGTTTTGTACCATAACGCGTTACAGCTTCAGGAATTTCCCGGAATGAACTGAATTGCCGGTATAAACCGACAATACGTAAAAACCTGCGGGCATTGCTGCTGCGTCGATGCTTGACTGCTCCCCAGGTTGATCCAGCCACACGCGTCCCTGCATGTCCCGAACCACAATCCGGTCAGAGCGCTCCCCGCCAAGGTCAACCGTCAAGCGATCCTTAACCGGGTTGGGATAAATGCGCAACTGCAGGGTTTCGGCATCTGCAATTGCCACCGAGGCTGAAACGATTTCATCGATGGCCCTGAGCAGCGAATATTGGGCATTGGCACCAAAAGCATCCTGGCCGATTTCCCAGATCATTATGCCGCTTACTTCTTCCAGCGCCAGTTCGGTTTTCGCTTGAATGGTCGGAATGCCGTTCCAGAATTTCAAGCCGATTTCGTCGAGGTAGGCATTGGCTGGATTTTGGCTGACGATACCCCGAAAAGTGAAGGAAGATACCGGACTTGTGCCAAAATCATATCCGTAGAATGGAACGCCCAGTGTTAGCTTATTGGCAGGGACATTTTGGTTTTTCCAATACTGCACACATTGCACAGCCCAACTGTATGGCGAGTGTTGACCGATATTGGTCGGATCCCAGGGCCCGCGCAAGTCGTAAATCATCATATTTACCCAATCGAAGGAGGCCAGGGCGGCGTTTGTTATTTTTTGGTAGCGGTGGTTACCGGGCAAAGCTACGGTCAAAGGGATGCCATGAACGTTCAGCGCGGCTTTTAAGTCAAGCACGAAAGGGCTGTACCAGTCTTTCACGTATTGCCATTCCAGGTCCAGGTCAACACCATCGAGGTTGTGCGCCTGAACGTACTGCACAATTTTTTGGATAAAAGCCGGGCGATTGGCCGGAAGAGTCAGGTTGTCCCAATTTGCCTCCACGGCCGGTGTCAAATATCCGCCTGCCAGGGAAATGAACACTTTGCAGCCATGAGATTGGGCTTTCGCCACCACGGGGTCGATGTTTACCCCATCAGTGGTAAAATTCCCGGCAGCATCCGGGTTGGCAAAAGCGATGTTAACGTGGGTCAGCCGGTCGTATTCCACATCGTTTATCCAACTGAAACGGTAGGTAGGGAAATAGCCAATCACTTTAAAGGATTGAGCAAGAGCACCTTGAAGGATCAGGAAAAAGCAAAAAAGTAGGCGTATTCGCATTCGGTGAGGGGGGATTTAAGGTAACAACGTCAATCTTTTGCCTCCCTTCGCTTCAATTCGTCCCGAAGTTTGGCCGCCATTTCATAATCCTCCGCTTCCAGGGTCTCCTGAAGCCGGGATTGCAGCGATTCCATTGGCCAGGCTTCCAAAGCATCTTCGTCCAGGTTGGATGAAACCGGAATGGCCGCGAAGCCGCCGCCTTCCTGCTCTTCCAAGATAACCCCTGCAGCTTCCAGAATAAAATCGTAGGTAAATACCGGGCAATCGAAGCGCACTGCCATCGCGATGGCATCGGAGGTGCGTGAATCAATTTCGTACAGTTCGCCGTTTTTGATGCAAACCAGCCGGGCATAAAAAATACCGTCCAGCAGGTTGTTGATGATCACCTCTTTTAATTTGATCTCAAAAGTATCGAGGGCGCTCTTGAACAAGTCGTGGGTCAAAGGCCTGTTGGGGGTCATCTGTTCCAATGCGACAGCAATGGCTTGCGCCTCAAAACTTCCGATTACAATAGGAAGCCTGCGTTTTCCTTTTTTTTCACCCAGAACCACTGCATAATTGTGCGATTGTGTCATGCTGTGCGAAAGGGCTACTATTTCAAGTTCGATACGTCTCATTGATTTACTTTTTTCGGTATTGGGTTTGGTGTCTCAAAATTACGAAAAGCTTCGATCAATTTGCTGCTTTAAACTTTTTGAATGCCTCATTTAGGCGCGGCACCACTTCAAAGAGGTCGCCTACCACACCATAATCGGCAGCCTTGAAAAACGGTGCCTCGGAATCTTTGTTTATGACAACAATGACTTTTGAACTGTTCACGCCCGCCAGGTGCTGAATGGCCCCGCTGATGCCGATGGCAATGTACAGATTTGGGCGGATGGCAATACCCGTTTGCCCAACGTGCTCGTGGTGCGGGCGCCAGTCGCTGTCGGCAACCGGACGGGAACAGGCTGTGGTAGCGCCCAAAGTGGCAGCCAGATCTTCCACGATGCCCCAATTGGATGGATCTTTCATGCCCCGGCCTGCCGAAACGACAATTTCGGCCTCAGGTAGTGGTACAATCCCTTCCTGGGTTTTTACCGATTTTACGCGGATCCGGCCTTTTGCAGCTGGCACATCCAGGTTTTCGACGCTGTTGGCATTGCCCGCAAGCTCGGGTTTAACTGCATTTCCCATGAGCGAAATCACTTTCACGGAACTGGAAATTTCAAACTCTGCGATGGCTTTTCCTGAAAAAACGCCTTTTTTTACGCGCAACGCATTGCCGTGTACGCTGGGCAAACTACTGGCGCCTGAAACAAGGCCAGCGTTCAAGCGCACCGCAAGGCGGCCTGCAATGGATTTTCCGGTAGCGCTGTGGCTCAAAATCAGAAGTGTAGCGCCAAGGTTTTCAGCCGCTGCCGCAATGGTGGCGGCATAAGCCTGGCTGTCAAAGTTGTCCAGTCCGGCATCAGCAATGTTGAAGACGCGGCTGGCGCCATAACGGCCCAATTCACCGGCATCTTTTACCGTGCCAAGGGTGAGGGCCACACAATCGGTTCCCATAATATCGGCGGCTTTTTTGCCGTATGTGACAGCTTCGAAAGCTGCTTTTTTGAGTTGCCCGCGAGGGGATTCAGCAAAAACGAGAATCATATTTTTTATCAATTAGATAATTGGATAATTTGATAATTAGCTAATTGATAATTAGCTAATTGGACAATTTGATTACATGATAATAATCAAATTACTTTGGCTTCTTCGTGAAGCAGGCGCACCAGTTCGTCCATGTTTTCTGGGTCTACAAGCTTTACACCTGCTTTGGCGGGTGGGAGCGTGAATTTAACCACTTTGGCGGCATCTTCGAAGGCTACCGGCTCCACCGTTTTCAGCGGTTTGCTGCGGGCGGTCATGATGCCACGCATGTTCGGGATGCGCTGTTCTGCCATTCCTTTTGCGGCGCTTAGCACGAACGGGAGCTCAACTTCAAGCACCTCTACCCCACCCTCGATGTCGCGTTCGAGCGTGGCAGTGTTGCCGTTCAAATCCAGTTTTGAGGCATAGGAAACGTAAGGAAGGTCGAGCATTTCAGCTACCATGGCGCCTACTTCCGAGCCGTTGTGGTCGATGGTTTCTTTACCGAAGAAGATAATGTCGAAATTTTCGGCAGCAGCATAGGCCGCGATCTGCTTGGCCGTGTAGGCTGCGCCCTTGGGTTCTGCATTGATGCGCACGGCTTCGTCGGCGCCAATGGCAAGGGCTTTGCGAATCGTGGTCTCGTTGGCTACAGGGCCTACGTTTAGCGCGACTACCGTGCCGTCCAGGGCTTCGCGGAGCTCGCATGCCCGCACGAGCGCATACCACTCGTCGTAAGGGTTCATGATAAATTGAACGCCAGCAGGATTGAAATCGGTGCCATCAGCGTTGAAGGAAATCTTGGCGGTGGTGTCAGGCGTTTGACTAATACAAACTAATAATTTCATCTTGAACGAATTAGAAGGTTTTTTGTCTTAAGGTTACGGCTTGGTTGAGAATGGCGGTACTTTTGTGGGCGCGCAAAGGTAGGCACATCAAGCTGCTCAAAAAAACTTCGCGCAAAGTTTCAGCTTTTAAAAAACAAGCTCCATCCGTATTCGTTCATTGTTTTGCACAAAATGACTGACAGATTTCATTATTTAAAACAACTGCTGGAAGCTTCCCCAAAAGATGCCTTTGTACTTTTTGCCCTCGCAAAGGAATTTGAGGGCCAAGGTGACAGCCAAAAAGCGCTGGAATTTTACCTTCGCTTGAAAGAGGCAAACCCAAATTACGTGGGCCTATACTACCATCTTGGAAAGTTGTACGAAAAACTGGATGACTCTCCCAAGGCCATTGATACCTATAAAAAGGGCATAGAAGTCAGCCAAAAGGCAGGCGACCGGCACGCCGCCAGCGAACTGGCAGGCGCATTACTCAACTTAGAAGATCCTGATGAGATATAAAAACAGCATTTTTTCTCCGCTGCTGCGGCAATTTATTCTGTTGGCGCTTGTTTCAAGCCTTTTTTCGGCAAAGGAAACAGGTTGCAACCGGGCGCGTGGTAATGCCGCGGCGGTAAATGCTACAGAAGCAAGGCCCGCCAATTATTTGTTGAAAAAACTGCAAAACCACGACCTTTCCAAGGTAAAATACCTGAACGCGCAAGCCAAAATCCATGTTGACGGCGATGGCCAAAGTATGTCAGCCAACGCGAATATTATCTGGATCCGGGACAGTATTATGTGGGTCAATGTCAAAAAATTCGGCCTGGAGGCGGCACGGGCGCTTATTACCAAAGATTCGATTTTTATGCTGAACAGGCTCAACAGAACCTGGTCGGCAAGAGGGCTGGAGTCTTTGGAGCACGAATACAGCCTGCCAGATG
>CAYVPM010000110.1:0-7438 GCA_964453475.1 uncultured Saprospiraceae bacterium
GCCCATGATGGCTGCGATTTGTGGTATGCCTGCAGAGGACAAGCGGGCATTGTTGCGGAAAATACGGCCGAAATGTTCTTTGTCCGGGAAAATCTCGTCTTGCATGGGCAAATAAACGCCCGCGGAGTCGACAAGGTAAATGATGGGCAATTTGTTCTCCATCGCTATTTCCTGGGCGCGCAGGTTCTTTTTCCCGGTGATGGGGAACCATGCCCCGGCCTTTACCGTAGCGTCGTTGGCCACAACAATAACCTGCCTGCCACGCACATAGCCGATCACCACCACAACGCCTCCTGCGGGACAGCCGCCGTGCTCCTTGTACATTTCATAACCGGCAAAAGCGCCAATCTCAATCCGTTCTTTCCCGGGGTCGAGCAGGTAATTGATGCGCTCCCGGGCGCTCATTTTTCCTTGCGCATGGAGCTTGTTTATTCTTTTCTCGCCTCCGCCCAGGTGTATGTCTTCCAGGTGGCGGTTCATTTTTGAAACGGCGAGCAGCAGCGAATCGGCATTCATCTCAGCCTCCAGGTCAAGTTTTTTTGTGGACATCGTCAGGCAAAATTATGATTGGCCCAAATGTACAGTAAATGGGCCGGGGATTGCGTTGTTTTGCTGTACATTTCGATCGATTTAACGCAATGAATAAGCTAAAACCCGTTTTTCTTACAAACCCGGACAAATTCCAAAAACAGGAAAACGCCTACCTCGACGTGCGGCAGCGGGAAGGCCGTGTGCTGGACGACGAGGCCCTTAGAGGGCTCCCGGATGTCTCTTTGTCAAATATTCATGCAAAAGAGTGGCAATGGCGCAAGCAGAGTTTTTCGCGCTTCAAAAACTACCTTCTGGAGCAACAAAATGGCGCCGCGCGGATACTGGATGTCGGTTGTGGTAACGGGTGGATGTCGAACCGGCTGGCAGAAAACCCGCATTGGGATGTTGCTGGCATTGATGTCAACCAATATGAACTGGAGCAAGCGGCACGCTTGTTTGGCCGGGAAAACCTGCAGTTTTATTATGCTGACCTGCCAAGCCTCAGCGCCCAGGCACTGGATGCATTGGGCCAATTTGATGTTATCGTTTTGGCGGCATCGGTGCAATATTTTCCGAATTTAGCGGAACTGGTTTCCAATTTGAAGCGCTTTCTCCACCGAGGCGGGGAAATCCATTTTGTCGATTCCCATTTTTACAGGGATCAAGCTGCTGCTGCTGCCGCAAGACAGCGGACCGTGGACTATTACACCACCATGGGTGTGCCGGAAATGGCAGCGTATTACCACCACCATCTTTTCCCTGAGGCAAAATACCTGGGCGCTGAAAACCTGAATGGAGGCCTTTGGACCAAATTGCAACAAAAAGCAGGACACATCGCGCCATTTCCCTGGCTGCGCCTGCGACATTCCTGATTTCAGGACAAATATTTACCCACAATTGGCAAACGGCGGCCCATACCGAAGGCTTTGCTGCTCACACGCAACACCGGAGCTGCTTGCTCCCGCTTGAACTCGTTGATGTTGACCAATCGCAGCACACGCAGCACCATAGCTTCGTCAAAGCCTTTGGCAATCAATTCATTGGGGCCTTGGCGGCATTCGATGTATTGGTATAGCAGGGGATCAAGCACCTCGTAGGGCGGCAGGCTGTCGCTGTCTTTTTGGCCGGGGCGAAGCTCGGCGCTGGGCGGTTTTACAATCGTATTTTCAGGGATAAGGGCTGTGGGGCTGTTGATGTAACGCGCCAGTGCGTACACTTCCATTTTGTACACATCGCCCAGCACGGAAATGCCGCCGCAAAGATCGCCGTACAAAGTGCCGTAACCAACCGCCATCTCGCTCTTGTTCGTGGTATTGAGCAGGATATAGCCAAATTTGTTGCTCATAGCCATCAGCAACATGCCACGCACCCGCGCCTGGATGTTTTCTTCTGTAACATTGAAAGGCTTGCCCTCAAAATAGGGCAACAATGTGGATTCAAAAACATCGTACATGGGTTTGATGGGCATGATATCGTATTGAATACCAAGGTTTTCAGCTAAAATCCGGGCGTCATCCACCGAGTGGCCGGTGCTGTACTGACTGGGCATCAGCAATACCCGCACGTTTTCTTTGCCCAATGCCTTTACCGCCAAAACGGTGGTTACCGCAGAATCGATACCGCCTGAGAGGCCGATAATGGCCTTTTTGAACCCGAGTTTGCCGAAGTAATCCTTTATGCCAAGGATGAGCGCATCATGAATCAGCTTAATCTTTTCCTTGGGTTGTTCAATCGACCTTCCGCCCTGAATAACCGCATCAAAATCATACACTTTAATATCCTCCTCAAAATATTTCATTTCATCATAAACGCTGCCATCGGGCGACATGACGAGGCTGCCGCCATCAAAAATAACATCTGTTTGCGCCCCTACCCCATTAACGTAAAACATGGGAATGCGGTATTGCTTTACGTTTACACGAACGGTATGGATCCGGGCGGCTGCATGGGCGAAGTCGAATGGTGAGGCTGACAGGTTGAGGATGAAATCGGGCCGCTGCCACATCATCTCGTCCAATGGGCAGACGGTGTACAGCGGATTTTCATTGCCCACGTTCCATATATCCTCGCAAATGGACAAAGCGATCCGCTTGCCTTTAAAGGTGACCGTCTGGAATTTGTCGGCCGGCTCAAAATAGCGGTATTCATCAAAAATATCGTAGGTGGGCAACAGGGCCTTGTGCTGAACCCCGAGCACTTCCCCGTTGTACAGGAAATAGGCAGAATTGTAAAGGTCTTTGCCGGCCAGCACCGGGTTGCGGCTGGGCGCCCCGACAGCGATGGCGATGCCGTCGCTGGCTTTGCGCAAGGTGTCTACGCTGTTGTTGCAACGGTTGATAAAATCGTCGAATTCCAGAAAGTCGCGCGGAGGATAGCCGCAAACGGCCAATTCGCCAAAAGCAACAATGTCTGCACCCTGCTTTTTAGCTTCTGCAACGGCTTCCAGCATTTTTTGGAGGTTTCCTTCAATATTTCCGATATGGTAATTCAGTTGTGCCAGCGCAATTTTCATGGAATACGTGATTTATACTGTGATTAAAGTGATTCTGAATGATTTGAGTGAAACAAATATCTGATTTTAAAATGATTGCAACACTCCTGCATTCACATCCACTTTGAGATGGCTTCTAGTGTAAAACAAATGGCGATCGACAGTGTTTCGCCGTGGCAAAGAAACAGATTTGTGGGCTGGCTTGTTAAAGGAATCTGCCAATAAATAATTCCGCCCTAACTTGACGGCGACAATTGCCGGTGCAGATATCACTTTAATTCATGTTCAAATGAAGCGTTTATTTTTACCCATACTCCTGAGCCTCCCCTTTTTTTTATTTTCCCAAAAGATGTTTCACAGCGGAGAATGGTGCGCTGATAACAAGCGCCAGCTCCTCGGAACATTAGGCGGCAGCGATGGCCGAAGCGATTCCATTGACCTCACGCATGCCTGGATTACCCTCGACATGAGCAATGCCGCTTCCAAAACCATAGCCGGAAATTGCCGCTGGGCTTTTACGCCAAAAGTGGCAGGTGTAAATATGCTCCGCTTCGACTTGCTGGGATTAACGGTCGATTCAGTGTTTTTAAACCAACAAAGTGTGCCGTTCGCGCAGGTGGGCGAGCAAATCAGGATACCTGTCAATCCTGTATTGCCGGCAGGTTCGATCAACGATGTGGTCATTTACTATCAAGGAAGCCCTCAGAAAGATGCCTCTGGTTGGGGCGGCTTTTATTTTGAAGGGAATTACGCCTTCAACCTCGGCGTTGGCTTTGCTGCCGACCCGCATGTATTTGGCAGGGCCTGGTTCCCTTGTTTCGACAATTTTGTGGAGCGCAGCACGTACAGCTTTGAGATTGTTACACTGCCTGCACAACCAGCTTATTGCAACGGCTACCTGCTGAACGATGAGCCAATGCCCGACGGGAAGCGGCGGCGGAATTGGTTGCTGAACCAGCCCATACCTTCCTACCTGGCGAGTGTGGCCATTGGGCCCTACACCTCCTTCACCCGCAATTATCCAGGAGAACTGTACAACATCCCCGTTGAAATCGCGGCGGCGGCCTCCGACACTGTCAATGTGCGCAACACCTTCCAACACTTGCCTGAATGCATAAAAGCGTTCGAATATTGGTACGGCCCTTATAAATGGCCTAGAATCGGTTTTTCCCTGGTTCCATTCAACTCCGGCGCCATGGAACACGCTACCAATGTGGCCATTGGCCGGGTGTACATCAATGGCACCCTGAACTTCGAGACACTGTGGGCGCACGAGCTTAGCCATCACTGGTGGGGCGATTTGGCTACTTGCAGCACAGCGGAAGACATGTGGCTCAACGAAGGCTGGGCCAGTTTTTCAGAGCATTTGTTCACAGAGTGGGTGTACGGAAAAACAGCCTATCAAAAAGCGGTAAGCACCAATTTCCTGGATGTGCTGCAAAAAGCGCATGTGGAAGAAGGCGGTTATCTGGCAACCTCCGGCGTACCACATAGCCTCACTTACGGAAAACACGTGTACAACAAAGGGGCAGTTCTGGCGCATAATCTACGGGGCTATATGGGTGATGAAGCGTTTCGAACGGGCATCCGCTCGGCGCTGGAAAGCACCAGTTTTGCCGATTGGAGCAGCGCCGATTTGCGGGACAAACTTGAAGCTGCAACCGGCCAGGACTTGCACGATTTTTTCAATGATTGGGTATTCACAGGCGGCTATCCGGACTATTTGATCGATTCGGTGCGTTGGAAGCAAAATGGTTTTGATGGCAAAACGGCCAATATATACCTGAAACAAAAGTTGCGCGGCGCGCCGCATTTCCACCAAAATGTGCCGCTGGAGTTTACCCTTGTATACCCGGATGGCAGCAGGGAATTCATTACAAAAACTGTTTCGGGCGTGCAATCGCTTGTAAAAATCAGCTTTACGCAGTTAAACATGCCCAACCCGCAAATCTGGGTCAACACCGAGCAAAAAATCTTGCAGGCCCGGGCGGCGGGTGAAAAAGTGTTCAATGCAACGGGCACTACCAATTTTGCCGATGCGAAAATGAGCCTGACTGTCAACAGCCTTGGTGCGGACTCCGTTTTATTTCGGGTAGAGCACCATTTTTCCAGTCCCGACAATGCTGGCGCCAATCCGGGCAACTATGTGCTGAGCAATCGGTTTTGGGAGGTATTAGGCTCTTTTCCAGCAGGATTCGATGCCCGCGGCACGGTGTTTTATGACGGCAGGGGTCAGGCAGACCAGCTCGACACCGAACTATTTGCCTCAACCAGTCCTGCTGAAGACAGCATTGTGTTGCTGTACCGCCCTGGCGCCGGGCATCCCTGGAAAGCATGGCCATCCTACAACAAACTAATGCTGGGATCCACGACAGACAAGTTTGGCAATTTTCAGATTCTCAACCTTAAAGCCGGGCACTATACCATCGGCAAAGGGGTTGCCAGCAGCAGCAATATAGAGCCGGCTGCTTCGCTCGGTAAAGTAAGCGCCATGCCCAACCCAAGCATCGATCTTGTGACGATCCAGGCAGAAAAGCCATTTCAATTGCTGCAATTGTACAGTATATCAGGCGGGCTGTTGAAAGAAATCCACTTTGAAAATACCGCATCTGCGCAAGTTTTCTTGGAGCAGTTCCCCAGCGGGCAGTACTGGTTTATAGCATTTGGAGCCGAAGGAGCCGCAATTTTACCTGTTGTGAAACTTTAGTGGTTACTATAACCTATAATTACGTCTAATCCGCATTGTTCTGCCCAATTTTTTTGGGCCAAATCCAACTTTTAATATCAAGACGAAAAATGAACACATCTTTTCTGATCCGCGCAGGTTTACCCTTGTTGCTTTCCATTCTTTGTGTACGCCCCGTTTTTGCACAATTGCAAACAGGCGCCTCCAAACCACAAGACCAGACAGTATATGGCTTTGTGGCTAAAATGGTGTCCGATTCTTTCGGCGCACCCTCAATGCTCGTTGAGGAATTTATAAGAGAAGCAAAAGCCCTGTAAAAGGAGGAAGGCATACCCGCTACACTTTTTATCGGAATAGCCATTCTTGAGTCAACGGGCTTCACGAGTTATTTGTACAAAAACGCCCTCAATCCTTTTGGGATGCGAGCTACCAAAATTTGGCATGGGCCAACTTTTATCATGTTCCACGAAGGCGCGGATGCACCATTTCGCAAATACGAGACGCCAAGAGCCGCCGTGCGCGACTTCAAGGCATTTCTACAAAGCAGAAAGTGGTTCCACGACGCGCTCCAATGCCCCGTAAACGACATCGATTGTTTTTTAAAGGGTATGAGCGCCAACCCTGCCAAAAAAGAACCGGGTTATGCCAGAGATCCGGAGTGGGCCAATAAAATACGCCGGGTGATCAGAACCTACAAGCTGGAATCGCTCCGATAGGATCAGAAGCTCCAGTTGCCCAGGTATTTCAGGAATAATTTTACCAGGTTTTCGGCATCGGAAATGGCCCGGTGCTGTTGGCCAGTGAAAAGAATATCCTCCATGTCGCAGGCCTTTCGCAGACCGGGGCTTCTGCGAATGCGTTTCATCAAGCGGTATTGTTCTTTCAGGTTCACATGCGCTTCAGTCCAGTCTGATTCCAGTCGATGCAAGCGGCAGTTGCTGGCAAACATCTTTTTGTCAAAATTGCCCCAGGAGCACAGGATGTAGTCCTCCTCGTAAATCCGGCCCCAATCCCAAAACTCCTCGATCACCTCTGGGAATTTATTTGCCCTGACGACATCGCGCTGTTCAATGCCCGTAAGTTCCCGGCAAAAGGGCGACAAAGTGGGGTGAGCCTGCGGTTTCACAAAGCGGTTGAACTTCCCGCGCACCTCGCCGAAATGGTTGATCTTGTAGGCGCCTATTTCAATCGTTTCCTGAATAAAGTCAGGGGGCGGGTGTTCCCAGCAGGTGGCTTCAAGGTCATAAACAATATAATTCATACACGTGCTGTGTTTAGCGCAATCCCGCTTTTTTCAGTAAAAACCACAAAAGGAGCCGCCAGCGGCTTTTTTGCGAAAGGTAAAACAATTGTTGATCGAGCCAAGGCTTCACCTGTTTGGATTTTGGGTGAATGAGCGGGAAATCCAGGCGATCGGCACGAATGGCCGCGTTGTCGTTTTTTTTGCCCGTATGCGTGGCCCCGGCTTCTCCGATGCCCGTGTTCTGCACCAGGTTTTTGGAGGGTACGATAGATATCCCTCCAGCTTGAAGAATGCTGAAAAGCCAGGCATAAGCCCATGAATTGTTCTTTTTTTGCCGGGTAACTTCAAATTTGTCCAACAAATAAGCCTGTGCCATACTGTTTTCGGTGATTTCGGCAATTCGTTTTTTTGCCCGAAAACTTTCCAGGCCATTCAAATCCAGGGACATTTTTTGCCATGCCCTGCGCCAGCTTGCCCAACCCCAAAC
>CAYVPM010000111.1:0-7426 GCA_964453475.1 uncultured Saprospiraceae bacterium
GGCGTCGGTTTTGAGCCCTACCGCGAAACCTTCAAGGCGCTGATCCCGAGCGACAGTTTTGTGTATCAGGAAATTTACAACGCCTCGGAAGGCTACTTCGGCGCACAATGCGACCTCAAACAAAACGACATGCTGTTGCTGGTGAACAACGGCGTTTTTTACGAATTCGTGCCGCTGGAAGAATGGGAAAAAGAAAGCCCCAAAACAGTGCTGCTTTCCGATGTCAAGCTCGGTGAAGTGTACGCCATCATGATTACCTGCAACAACGGGCTTTACCGGTATCTGCCGGGCGATACAGTCGTTTTTACCCGCAAATACCCCTTCTGCTTCCGGATCGCGGGCCGTACCAAACAGTTTATCAACGCTTTCGGTGAAGAGGTGATGGTGGGCGACACCGACAAGGCCCTGGCCGATGCCTGCCGCAAACTCAACGCCGTGGTGTCGGAATACACCGCTGCGCCTGTGTATTTCTCCGCCGAGCGCAACAAGGGCGGCCATGAATGGGTCATAGAATTTGACAAGGAACCCGCCGACCTGGCGCTGTTCAGCCGCGTGCTCGACGAGTCGTTGCAGCGCATCAACTCCGACTACGAAGCCAAACGTTACAAGGGCATGGCGCTCGAACCGCTTTCGCTACAGCCCGTGCCCCGCGGCACATTCCTGCGCTGGATGCGCGCACGCGGGAAATTTGGGAACCAGAACAAGGTGCCGCGCCTGGCCAACCACAGGCGATTTGTGGAGGAAGTGGTGCGGTATCAGTTGGAGGTGTAACGCTTACTCGCACAAGTAAAACCCAAGCCACATACCATGGGGAAAAAGCGCATTACAGCATGCGTTTATATCGCTGCACAAATCACCTTCCCCAGAGGTTGTTAGAAAGATCGATTCTGTCATTTTATTCCATCATCACATCGACGACCGCTTTTCTGAAATCCAGGAACTGTTGTTTGAGTTCGCTTTTTGCATCCGTGCCATAGTTGATCAGGTAGGTCAGGGTGTAATCCTGGTTGGGAAACCAAAACATGTCGGCCGTATAGCCCAAATCCCGGCCTCTGTGCCCATAAGCAAACTGATCAGGTGCGCGTTCCAGAAAATCTTTAAAAATACTGAGCCCCAGTCTTTTGTTGGTTGTTCCTTCAGGTTCGCCGAAGGTCAGCATTTGGTCGGTCATATTGCTGGAAAGGAGTGTTTTATCCCGCACGAGCGCCTCAATGAAGGTTTGAAGGTCAAATACAGTTGAATACAGACCGCCATAGCCATTTCCGCTTCCAGTATTGAAATTGGTCACATTGACGATCGTCTCGTTATTGTATAAGTCAAAATAGCCTTGCGCCACCTGTGCCGGCAAATCATCGTGCCAATAATAAAAACTATGCTCAAGTGCGAGCGGCACGAGTATTTTGTCGCGCAATAATTTGCTGTGATCCTGCCCTGTAGCCTGGTTCATCACCATCGCCAATAAAAGAAAATTGGTGTTGGAGTAAGATACACCAGTCCCCGGGGCAAATTCCGGCTCATCTCCATACACGAATTCCAGCAATGCCTCGGGGGTCCATTTTTTAGCCGGGTTATTTAGCACCGCCAGGTAAAAACCGTCGTCTTCGATTACGTCGGCGATCCCCGTTGTGTGATTCAGCAATTGCCGCACCGTACTGATGTTGGCGTTTTTCAAATTGGAGAGCGTTTTTTCCGGTAACCATTTTGTAAGCGGGTCGTCTAGTCCAAATTTCCCTTCCTCTACCAGTTTCAGCGCCAGGGCCCCTATGAAGGTCTTGGTCACGCTCGCAGCTTTTGAAACCGTGCACGGCGCCATGTCAACACGCTTCCCAATATCGGCTTTCCCGGCGGCGCCCACCCATACACCATTGCCGTCGCGAATCAAGGCCGAAATACCGGGCAAGCCTTTCGCCACATAATGGTCAAGTACGGCCTGATAGGCAGCGCTTTTTGGATGTGTTGTGCCCGGGGTGAACGTGCACTGTTCGGTCGGGCCGATTTCAGGTTTTCGGCAGGAGCCGAGCAACAACAAGGCTGCCGAAAAAAGTACGATTGAAAGGCTGCTGAATTTCATGATCGTTTTATGGTTTGAATATGGAAAATGGAACGCCTGCACCTACGTGCAGCAGTGTATTGGGCAAAAGCGGCACGTATGATTTTACAAATGGCAATTGCAGGTAAAACTGGTAATCCACAAAAAAGCGGATCGGTTTAGCGGCTTTTGGCTGGGTGTAACTCAGGCCAAGCGCTGCCCCTGTCATGGCTTGCGGCCTGCCCAGGTTTGTTTTTTTCTCATAGGTATTCCCTTTCAAGATAAAAATCTCCGTGGCTGGTATGGCGTGCAAATAGCCTGCTCCTAATCGCAATTCTGCAGCAGTACCGCGCCAGATGGCGCGCCGGTAGCCGAATTCCGAGTACAGTAGAATGCTGCTTTGTACGTATCGGTGATGCGAAAAGCCTAGTTTGGCGGTCTGAAACCATTGATTTCCAGGGCTCCTGTTATACCGGAATTCTGCGCCGACGGTAGCACTCAAATGCATTGGGGTAGAGAAGAAATGGCCAACTGGTAACTGTGTGGCGGCATTAAATACGGAAACGAGATACGTTCGCGCTTTGGGTTCTGTTTGAGCGGAAACCCCACTCCAGCAGGCGCAAATCAAAAGTACAGCGAGAATAGTTGATTTGAATTTCAGCATTACACTATTTTTAAGGCCCCTCACCAGAAGTGGCCAGTTCATAAGAAGGCGGTGGGTAGTACTCCTCGTCGAAAATAGCACAGAATCCCTTCGGGCAATACGATCGGATCCTCCTGGTCGAGGGGTATCGAAATCTCTTCATTGGTCGTTGGGCTGGATTTTTCTGTCGACAAGGTTGGTTTGGTGTGTTTTTCCATGATCTGCTTGTTTAAGAAATGTAAGATTGACTCCCGCGCATACGAGGATGGTTACCCGGTAACAAAGATCCAGGCATATCTGATCTTGCGGACTGATCTGAATCAGCCCGAACAAGAACAATTATCACAATAACAAAAATGGGTTAAGGATCCGCGGGAACGCCATTCTCAGATAGGGCGATGCGGATATTGGGTAAGGAAAAAGTGGTGCTGCAACGTTGATTTTGAATATGTTGGGGAATAGCGCAGTGAAGTGTTTCTCCGCTGCGCTATTCCCGCATATCAAACCGCACCCAATCCACCGCCCCCACCGCCTTCGACGGCGCTTTTTCGTTTTTCAACACGAAATATAGGTCGTGAAATTTGCCGTCCCCGGTCGTCTGAAGGGCCGCATCTATGGCAACAAATTCCATAAGCTTGCTGCCATCTTTCACCGGAATGTCTGCCTTGCCGATCAGGGTGCCTTTCGGTGAGTCGAGCCGTATTTCCACCCTGCCGCCGCTGTATTGGAATTTGCTATCACTCATGCCCACGCCCAGCGCGATGTTGTGCACGCCTGTCAAATCCACGTGTTTGAACATGAAAAACTCCTTGCTTTTCAGGTCGTTCAGCACCACCGTATCGCCGTTGAAAGGGCGGTAGCTGCGCACCTTTGCCGACATGCTATCCGCCTGTTCTGCCTGCTGGTAAGCCGGGCGCAAGGCGATGGTTTCGCTGTTTTCGAGCGGCAACTGTGTGGCGCTGCCCCGGTCGCGGTAACTTGCTTTAAAGATGAATGTACCTGCTTTGGGCTTTTGTTTGGGGTCTTTGGGGGATGGGGGTTCTAAGCGGTAATCGCCGGCAACAGCCAGGGATTGTTTGGGTTTGGGGGCGCTGCCGAGGGAAAGTATCCAGCGCACCATTTCGCCGGCATCTTCTTCTGAAATCTGGGGGTGGGCGCTCATCACCGTCTGTCCCCATACACCTGCTCCGCCCTGGATAATCTTTTTGGTCAGGTTGCGCACCGCAAATTCATTTTTCCTGTACCGGTCGGCGATGGCTTGAAACGCAGGGCCGTTGATCACCCGGTCTTCGGCATGGCAGGTTTTGCAATCAGAGCGATCCATGAGTGTTTTGCCGCGGGCGTATTCTGTTTGCTGCATGGCTGTCTGGTGCCCCTGGGCGATGCTGGTGATGTCGAAACCGGTTTCCAGGTAGTCGATGGTGGTGGCCACGGCATCGGGTGGGATTTTGCCTTGTTGTAGGGAGCCGTCTTCAGCATCATTCACTACAAGCTGGTATTGCAGCAGGGCGCCGGGCTGGTAGAAGCTGCGGTTTTTTCCCGCAAAATCCCAGCGCACTTCGGGGCGTTCGTTGCCGACGTTTATTTTCAGTTTTGTGATTTTAGTCGCACCCTCATTGTCAGTCACTTTCAACGTTGCTTCATAGGTGCCGGAACGTTGGTATACATGGATGATGCTGTCCAATTCGGACTTTTCCTGTGTTTCGTTTTTGGCCGGCACAAGGCCGCCTCTTAGGGTGGCCTTTTTGGCCTGAAGGGTAAGAAAGGGGCTTCCATCACCAAAATCCAGCTCGTATTTCAATTTTTCCCCGTCGTAATCTTTTGTTTTTGATACAGAAAAAGTAGCGGTAAATGGTGCGGCTCCCGCATCCTTTTCCAGTTCCAACACGGGTATTGGAGGCCGGTTGCCGCGCAGGTAATCAATGCGCGTCAGGCGTGCATCCGGGTTGGTGGCGAACCACTGGGTGCCGTATTCCAGCAGCCATATCGTGCCGTTCTTGTCCACGATCATGTCCATGGGCCGCGAGAACTTGAGCATTTCGGCAAATGGCTCCATGCGGCTGAAATTGCCCAGGGTATCCACGGTGACGGCCATCATCCAGCCCCGCATCCAGTCGTAGGTGATGAGTTTGCCGTCGTAATAATCGGGCAGGCGTGTTTCTTTGGGGTATTTGTCGCAATAGTACGTGGGGCCGGCCATGGCATTGCGGCCCCCGTTTCCCACCAGCGGGAAATCGGGCGAGTTGCCGTAAGGATACCAGATAAAGGCAGGTTGTGCAGGCGGCAATTCGCGCATGCCGGTGTTGTTCGGCGAGTTGTTGATGGGGCGCCTGGGGTCGTGGGATGGCCCTTTTTTTCTCGTTGCAAAGTCGTGCTTTCGGTAAGCCTTGTTGTCACCTACGAACAATGGCCAGCCAAAAAAACCGGCGGCGCGGGCGCGGTTCACCTCGTCGTGGCCTGCCGGGCCGCGGGCGGTATCAGGCTCGCCGGCATCGGGGCCCACTTCGCCCCAGTAGAGGTTTTTGCGGCGCTCGTCGTAGGAGATGCGGAAAGGGTTGCGACAGCCCATAACATAAATTTCCGGGCGGCCCAAACGACCGTTCTCCACGGCAGGCTGCTGGTGGTTCGTGATTTTTACATCCTTATCGGTAAACAAATTTCCTGCGGGACAAGTATAGGAAGCATCGTCATGTACTTTTATCCGGATGATTTTGCCCCGCAAATCGTTGGTGTTCGCTGACGACCCCTGCGCATCCCAGGAGCTGCGTCCAGGCCTTTCGTCGCTCGGCGAATAGCCCTCGGAAGCAAAGGGGTTGGTGTTGTCGCCCGTGCTCAGGAGCAGGTTGCCGTCGCCGTCGAATTCGATGCTGCCGCCAGTGTGGCAACATTCTTCGCGCTGGACATTTACCGCCAGGATTTTCTCTTCGGAGGCGACATCCAGGGTGTCGCCCCGGAATACAAAGCGGGAAAGCTGGTTGATCGATTCATCGCCTTCGGGAGAGTAATAGAGGTAAATCCAGTTGTTGTCGTCATAATGTGGATCTACGGCAAAGCCCATCAATCCGTCTTCTTCTTTGGAATACACCGGCATTTTGTACACGATGTTAATCAGCCCGGTTGCCGGGTTGTACAACTTGATGTTGCCGCGCCGCTCGATGAACATGATTTTTCCATCGGGGAAGATATCAAGTTCCATCGGTTCGGTCAGTTCGCTGGCCAGTACGGTTTTCGTAAAGCGGGTTGGATCGGGAAGCTCCGGGGTTCGGCACGCACTGTAATCAAGGCGTTTTTTTTTGCCGATGGCGTAGCGGATGCCGCCCAACACATGTTCCATGAAATTGGATTCGCTGTAACTCTCCTTGGTGTGGCCGAGGGCGGTGTAAAAAGCGCGGCCGCCGTCGTATTCATGGCACCAGGAGGCCGGGTGGCAGCGCGCGCCGGGCTTGTCGGTTTTGCTTGAATCCTGACAATTCGTGCCGCCTTCATAGCTGCTTTCATCCAGGCTCAGCAGCACCGTAACGTTCGGGTTCAGGTTTTTGAAATTGTACCATTCGTCGAAACGCTTCCAGGTGTCGCCCGGCAGGTGTTTGGTGGCAGGGTGATCGTGCTTGTCGACGTTCAGGCTGGCTTCCTGTTGTTTGGGATGACTGCTGAAATAACCGCCTGCCAGACCGCCGTACCAGCTCCAGCCGTATTCAGTATCGGTGGCGGAGTGGATGCCGACATAGCCGCCGCCGGCCTGAATATAGCGCTCGAAATCGGTTTCCTGCGCCGGGTTCAGCACGTCGCCAGTAGTGCAGAGGAACACTACGGCATTGTAGCGTTTCAGGTTTTTGGCGTTGAAATCTTCCGCATCCTCGGTGGTGTCGACGGCGATGCCTTTGGCGATGCACATCTTGCGCAGCGCGTCAGTGGCGACCGGAATACATTCGTGCCGGTAACCTTCAGTTTTTGAAAAAATGAGTATCCGTGGCGGGATATCGTTGGTGGTGCAATTTGGCAATAAAAAGGAAAGGGCTACGCATGGGAGTAGAACTCGAAAAAATTGTAGCATGGTGTGTGGTTGAATTTATGCCGCAAAATAGAAAAATCTGCGGAATCGCATCGCGCACAAATTCAAGGGCTGAATGCGTCCGGGAAAAAACGCCGAAATATGTTATATTTTTTCCGTTAGCCGTGCCGCACCTTTGTACCAACATAGATGCAAAAGCACGCTCCCAAATGAGTGTGATGCAAAAACTACTTTAAGTTACGTTTCAAATTTTGAAATCAAGCGGCCGATGGCGTAAGCTGTTGGCCGCTATTGTTTCAACTCAAACCGCACCCAATCCAGCCCGATCACCCCCTGCCCCTGGTTCTGTATATTCCTGAAAACAAAGTACAAATCCTCCAATTCGCCCTTATTGGAAGGCTGGGCCAAGGCAATGCTGCGCTCCTCAAACAGCATCTTCTCCCCGTTTTTTGATTCAAACTGCGCCGTTCCGAGCAAATCGCCATGTGGCGATCCCAGGCGAACTTCCAATGTTCCGCCGGCATAAGGGTACTTTTTATCGCCATAGCCAACACGTAAAGTGAGGCCCTTTACACCCGTCAGGTCGACGGCTTGAAAAGCAAACCAGGCGTTGTGTTTCAGTTCGTTCAGCAATTCGGATTCCTTTCCATCCGGCTTGTAATTGCCCACGCCTTCGCGGCGTTTGTCGCATTTTTCGGCTTGAAGGGTGGCCGGGCGCAACACCAGGGTAGCACTGTTTTGC
>CAYVPM010000112.1:0-7352 GCA_964453475.1 uncultured Saprospiraceae bacterium
GTGGTTGTGAAAATCGTGATCGGATAATCATTTGAAAATCAAGTATTTTCCATCACTCAAATCACTCAAATCACTCAAATCACTTTAATCACAGTATAGTTGCAAAAACAAGTGAATTTTTGCACGACCACTTATCAAATTTTTAACCAATCAAATTCAATTTATGTCCAATAATATTTTAATTGGCAAAAAAGGTCTCATTTTTGGGGCATTAAATGAAGAATCAATTGCGTGGCAAATTGCAACTAAATGCCATGAGGAAGGCGCTACTTTCGTATTGACCAACAAACCTTCGTCTATTAGGCTTGGTAAACTAAACGAACTTGCAGAAACAACCAATAGCAAAATAATACCTGCTGAAATCACAGATACAGAGGATTTGAAACGGCTGATTACTGAAACACTTAATCATTTAGATGGCAAAATTGATTTTGTACTTCATTCAGTGGGCATGTCCAGAAACATTCGTAAAAACACTCCTTATGATATCCTTTCATACGAGCATTTAACTGAAACGCTTGACATATCAGCGATTTCTTTGCATAAATTAGTTCAAATGCTAATTTCTTTAGATGCCCTCAATGAAAACGCTTCTATAATAGCCATGACTTATGTTGCCTCTCAACGCACTTTCCATGGTTATACTGACATGTCGGATGCAAAAGCACTGCTTGAGAGCATTACCCGAAATTTTGGCGTCCACCTTGGGGAATATAAAAAAGTTAGAATAAATGCCATATCTCAATCGCCTACACCATCGGCGGCAGGATCTGGAATAAATAATTTCTCAGATTTTTATGATTATGCAGAATTGATGTCTCCATTAGGAAATGCGACAGCGGCGGAGTGCGCTGAATTTTGTGCAATGATGTTCTCCGATTATACCAGAAAAGTAACTATGCAAACTTTATACCATGATGGGGGATTTTCTTCTGTTGGGTTAAGCGAACGTATTGCAAAGCTTTTGCCGCATCAGGATAAAACATCAATTTGATTAACAAGTAAATATTTAAAAATGAGCCACCCAACTTACAATCATATAATTGTTACGCCATCTGTTGAGCCTTTCATTGCGCTCATAGAGTTCAATCGCCCACAGGTGTATAACGCACTTTCGCTGCCATTAATGGAAGAGTTGGGCGAAGCAATAAGCATATTAGAAAAGGATGACCAGACCAGAGTAGTCATTATTACAGGCAATGAAAATGCCTTTTCAACAGGAGCTGACTTGAAAGAAGTAATGCACAAAAACTCTATTGAGTTGGTTGTTGTTGACCAATTTAGAATTTGGGATCAATTGACCCGATTTAAAAAACCCCTCATAGCAGCAGTATCCGGGTGGTGTGTTGGCGGAGGGTGTGAAATGGCCATGCTATGCGATCTGGTCATAGCGTCTGAAACGGCAAAGTTTGGCCAACCTGAAATACGCAGAGGTATTGGCTCGGGCGCAGGAGGGACTCAGCGACTGCCAAGAGCTGTCGGGAAAGCTATGGCTATGGAAATGATACTATTGGGTGAATTTGTTGACTCAAAACAAGCCTTGGAAATTGGTCTTATTAATAGAGTATGCTCTGTCGAAACTTATATGGAAACAGCATTGACGTTTGCTCGAAAAATAAGAGAATTACCGCCTTTGGCAGTAAAATTCGCTAAGGAGTCAGTTTTGAATGCTTTTAACTCTACCTTAAATGATGGATTGGCTTTTGAAAGAAAAAATTATTACCTTTTATTCTCTTCCGAGGATCAAAAAGAAGGTACGAATGCATTTTTAGAAAAACGAAGCCCACGCTATTCCGGAAAATAGGTGCAAATACATGTTTGATTAGATAGTTTAACTTCAACATTATAATTTAACCATGAAAAGAGTAGTAATAACTGGAATGGGGGCGATAACCCCAATTGGAAACACCCTCAGCCAGTTTGAGGAAGGGTTGAAAACTGGGGCTAACGGTATTGATTACATATCTATTTTTGACGCCAGTAACCATAAAACAACGTTTGCTGGGGAAATAAAAAACTTAAACTTTGAAGATCATTTCCCAAAACCGGATATCCGAAAAATGGACAGGCATACGCTTTTTGCCCTGATCTCGGTTGAAGAGGCTTTTATCAACAGCAAAATAGACCTTAATTCCCTTAATGTGAACAAGTGTGGCGTAATATGGGGATCAGCGATAAGCGGCATTAAAACTTTTGAAGATGAAATCGCGAACTTTTATTCTAACCCCCAAAAACCTAGTTTTAGCCCATACTTTATCCCAAAAATTATCCCAGATATCGTCAGCGGTTTGGTAGCTATCAAATATGGATTTTTGGGGGTTAACTTTGCAGCAGTATCCGCATGTGCCTCCGCAACGCACTCCATAATTGCTGCTTACCAAAACATTAAACTTGGCAAGGCTAATTTGATTATTGCCGGAGGTTCAGAAGCGGCAATTACACCATCTGGAATAGGCGGATTTAATGCTTTTAAAGGCCTGTCCCAAAGGAATAGTGATCCGAAAAAAGCTTCACGTCCATTTGATATTGATAGAGACGGTTTTGTAGTAGGTGAAGGCGCCGGGGCATTAATATTAGAAGATTTGGAACATGCTCAAGCGCGTAATGCACCTATAATAGCGGAAATAACTGGAACTGGCATGACATGCGATGCATATCATATCACAGCAAGCCATCCGGATGGCTTTGGTGCATATCTTGCATTTAAAGAAGCCTTGATAGAAGCCGGATTAGACATAGGTGAAATAGATTACATTAACACGCATGCAACTTCTACGCAGTTAGGAGATATTAGCGAAATGAAAGCCATAAATAGGTTGGTTGAAGAAAGCCAAACCAAAATTGATTTTTTAATTTCTTCCACTAAGTCTATGACGGGACATTTGCTTGGGGCGGCTGGGGCTATTGAACTAATAGCAGCGCTCTTGAGCATGAAAAACAATATTATCCCAGCCACGATTAATACGCAAGAGATAGACCCTGAAATTCCACTTAAAAATACTATTTGTTTGCACAAATCCACCCCAAAGATCGTAAAAAATATTGCCAGCTTTAATTTTGGATTTGGAGGGCACAACGCTGCAATTATTGCTACTGAATATTCATAAAAAAATCATTATGGATTCATACATTTACGATTGTGTTAGAACGGTAAGGGGAAAAGGTTCTGTAAAAGGATCTTTGCATAGTTTAACCTCTGTATACCTGGCATCTTACTTATTTAAGCACTTACAGAAAAAGCATAACCTTGATGCGAAACTAATAGATGATTTAATTATCGGATGCGTTACGCCTATTAACGAACAAGGCGGAAATGTAGCAAAGGCAATCTCTTTTGAAAGTGGATATGGCGACCAATTGCCTGGTATTACTATCAACAGGTTTTGTTCTTCCGGACTAGATGCTATTTGTCAAGCTTCTTCAATGATAAAAGCTGGCTACAATGAATTAATAATTGCGGGTGGGGTAGAAAGTATGTCTAGGGTAAAGATTGGCTCAGATGGTGGGCTAATGTTTGAAGATAAGCAATTCATCCATGATCATTCCTTATTACCTCAAGGCCTGGCTGCTGATTTGATAGCTACTTTTTATGATTATTCACGGGAACAACTAGATGAATACGCTGCTGAATCTCAAAGAAGAGCATACCAAGCAGAAATATCAAACTACTTCAGCTCAAGAATTAGTGTAACAGACATAAATAATATACTGCTGCTTGATAGAGACGAAAGCATTAGACCTCACATCACCTTTGACAAACTCGCGGAAATTAAACCTGCCTTTTCTAATTATGAAAACTATGATCTTTTCATAAAAGTTATAAGAGAAAAATTTCCTCAAATAGGCAGCGTTAAACATCTGCACCATGCAGGAAACTCCTGCGCCGTAGTAGATGCTGCGGCATTATCTATTGTGGGCAATAAATCTGTAGGAGCCGCGCTTTCTATAAAGCCGATTGCAAAAATCAAAGCGATAGCAATTTCCAATTCTGATCCGACACTGATGCTTACAGGTCCAGGATACGCGGCTTTAAAAGCTTTGAAAATGGCAAAAATGAATAAAAGTGATATTGACCTCTATGAAATCAATGAAGCTTTTGCAGCTGTGGTATTGAGAAGTATGGAAATCATAGACATTGACCATGCAATTGTAAATGTTAATGGAGGAGCAATTGCAATGGGGCACCCATTAGGTGCTACAGGGTGCATATTAACCGGTGTTTTATTGGACGAATTAATACGCAGAGATAAACAATGCGGGTTAGTTACGCTTTGTATGGGTGGCGGCATGGGAATGGCCGCTATTTTTGAAAGAGTTTGAATGGGCATTAAGTCTGCGAACTGCCCCCTCCCTGGATCGCAATCCAAATGAATAAAGGTCTCATACCCCATGGAACTTTTCACACGCTAACCCGGTTTTTGCCGTTAAAAAAATATTTTAACGATGAAACTCCAAACAAGCCTGATCCCTTTCCAATCCCCGCCGCACTCCCTCGTCTGGGAAGGGGACACCCTTGTCGATTGGGCGGCCGGCGGCAATCGCTACGCACTGGATGGCACTTTTGAATCCGCCAACAGGCGCTTTTCCGACCGCTTCAACGGGGTCGCGGCGCTGCCCGACGGCCGTTGCGCCGCCCTGTTCGAACGCCGCTGGACCAACGGGATACTCGTTATCAATGACCTGGAAAACCCGGAATACACCCATTTTCGCGCGGGAGAACGCGTATTTTCCTTTCGAAAAATTAACATCCGCGAGATCAAACGTTCTAACTACGAGGCGGATGCGTATGAATACCCCATTGCCTTGTTTTACCTGCCCGACGGCCGCCCGGCCATCCTGCATTGCCCGGACGAGTACAACCGGCTTGAAATTGAACTGATAGAAACGGGCGAGCGCCTCACGGTTTCGGAAAACCGCAATCCGGAAGATTGTTTTCACTCCCGGCTTGAGATAAGCCCTTCCGGGCGGTATGCGCTGAGTGCCGGATGGGTGTGGCATCCGGTGGATATGCTCTGGGTGTACGACCTACACCAGGTATTGGAAGACCCGCGGCATCTGGACCACGATAAAACCATTAGCCACAATGTCGGCTCGGCTGCTTTCCTCGACGACGACCTGATCGTGTACGCGATTATTCCCTGGCCGCCTTCCGAGGCTGAAAAATTACTGGGAAAAACACAGATCGATTTGTACTCCATAGAAAAAGCGGCTGTCATACATAGCGTAGGCGTTGATCGGGAGCATATAAGCGTATTGCCTACTCCAAGCCGGTCCTACGTATGGGACATATTTAACTACCCGAAAATTATTGACTTAAATACGGGCGCCATCGTAGCGGAATGCCCGGAACTGATCACAAATGGGCCGACTAGCTCCATCGACCTCAATTTTGACCAAAAAGCACACCCGCCTTTCGCACTACATCCCGACCGCCGCCGCCTGGCGGTGGGAACGAAGGAGGGGATTGCGATCATCTCCTGTTCAGTTTAAATACCCCCTGCTTCCCCGGAGTGCAATCCAGGTGAAAAAGGTGTCGTAGGTGCCGAAGCGGTTGAGCCCGGCAAACGGGGGGGAGGACAATGCCAATCGTCCTCAAAAAGGAATAAAAGCCAAAACTAACCCACCAAAAAAGGCTGCAGAATTAGGGCAAAACCAATGTCGGAATTAAATCCTCAGCCAAAGATATCAACCATACATTTCAGTACACAAGCTGCGCCCAGCGTCGTCAGGGTGTACATGACGACGACAAAGGAAGTGCCGGCGTCATCAAAAATGAAATTGACCCCAAAGCTCATGCCCATCAGCGCTATGCCCAGGGCGAGCCATCGGAGGCCGCCGCTTACATGACTGTCAGGTTTTGGATTCAGGTTGTGGGTGGAGCTGCTGTCCTCGTTTGGCGGCGTTTGTGCATTTGATTTGGCATCCATTGTTCAATATTTTAGAATGTTCATTGGACAATGCTGCAATAGTAGCAATAAAATTTGAAATGGTCGCTATTTCAAATAGTGATAAGTAAGGCTTCGTTATCTTTCAACACATAGATCACATAGTAACATAGTACACATAGTTTTTTTCGCTTATTGGGCTATGTGTACTATGTTACTATGTGATCTATGTGTTGAAAATAAATGCACAACGCGCCATCGCTTAATACACCCAGGGTGGCTGTTTCGAAGTTGGTATTCAGTATTCAGGTGGTCAGTTTATATATTTTTGTCTAGGTGCCACACCCTAGGGCTGAATTGCCAAAACTTATACTTCAGACCTTCAAAAGCGGCCACACGAGAATGGCGTAGTCAATGTTCAATAAAGTATCTACTTTTGTCAGCCCCTGCAAACCTCAACCAGCGCTCGGAAACGAACCTGCCTTCGCCTTCACCTGCTTTCGTTAATGCCATGGCAGCTGAAGGCGAAGGCAGGTAGGCTACAACGGACAAGCAACAAACAACGCATAACAAACAACAAAAATGACTGAATTCAAAGAACCAGAACCAGCCTCTGGCACCGAAGACCAGCCAGCAACTCCTGTCAACAACCTCAACGTCGACCCCGTGATGCTGCGCGCCGAACGCGTAAAAGCAGAAATAGGCCAGGTCATCGTCGGCCAGGAAGAAATGCTCGATCTGTTGCTGGTTGCCCTTTTTACCGGCGGCCATGTACTGCTGGAAGGGGTGCCGGGCATCGCCAAAACACTGACGGCCAAGCTGCTGGCCAAAGTCATTCATGCCGATTTCAGCCGCATCCAATTCACCCCGGATCTGATGCCCGCCGACGTGGTGGGCACTTCTGTGTTTAATGTGAAAACCTCGAATTTCAGCTTCAAACCCGGGCCGATTTTCAGCAACGTGGTCTTGATTGACGAAATAAACCGCGCACCCGCCAAAACCCAGTCGTCCCTGTTCGAGGTGATGGAAGAGCGACAGGTCACGGTTGACGGCATTACCCACATCATGGAAGCGCCTTTTTTTGTCATGGCGACCCAAAACCCCATCGAGCAAGAAGGTACCTACAAACTGCCCGAAGCACAGCTCGACCGCTTTTTGTTCAAGGTGATCCTGGATTACCCAAGCCTGGAGGAAGAGCAGAAAATACTGCGTCGTTTCCGCGATGATTTCTCCGGCGTACTGCGCGAATCGGTAAAATCTCTGCTTTCGCCCGCCGATATCGCCGATTGCCAGCGCATCATCGAGCAAGTTTACATCCGCGAAGAACTGCTCGACTACATCGCGGCCATCGTACACAATACCCGCAACAACGCCGATTTGTTCCTGGGCGCCAGCCCCCGCGCCTCGCTGTCCCTGATGAAATCGGCCAAGGCGGTGGCAGCGATGGAAGGCCGTAATTTCGTCACC
>CAYVPM010000113.1:0-7338 GCA_964453475.1 uncultured Saprospiraceae bacterium
ATACGGCGAGTGGGTGGTGGCGCCGGCGGGGCTGGTGGCCAAATATTCAATATCGGCAAATCCAAAGCCACGCTTTTTGACAACACCTCAAAAGTCAACATCACCTTCGCCGATGTGGCAGGCCTCGACGAAGCCAAAGACGAAGTGATGGAAGTGGTCGATTTTTTGAAAAACCCGAAGAAATATACCACGCTTGGCGGCAAAATCCCGAAAGGCGTATTGCTGGTAGGCCCGCCCGGCACAGGCAAAACATTGCTGGCCAAAGCTGTTGCGGGAGAGGCGAACGCGCCGTTTTTCTCCATTTCCGGTTCCGATTTCGTGGAAATGTTCGTAGGCGTGGGCGCTTCCCGCGTGCGCGACCTTTTCCGCCAAGCCCGTGAAAAAGCGCCTTGTATCATTTTTATCGATGAAATCGACGCCATTGGCCGCGCACGTGGCCGCGGTGCAATCCAGGGCGGCAACGACGAGCGTGAGAATACGCTCAACCAATTGCTGGTTGAGATGGACGGCTTCCCCACCGATAAAGGAGTCATCATTATGGCCGCGACCAACCGCCCGGACATACTCGACCAGGCACTGATGCGCCCAGGGCGTTTCGACCGCCAAATCGGCATCGACCGCCCCGACCTCAAGGGCAGGGAGCAGATCTTCAAGGTACACATGAAAAACATCAAGGTGTCGCCAGAAGTGACGGCCAACACCCTTTCAGAAATGACCCCGGGCTTCGTGGGCGCCGACATCGCCAACGTGTGCAATGAGGCAGCCCTCATCGCTGCCCGCCGCGATAAAACGGCAGTCGATCTGGACGACTTTAACTACGCCCTCGACAAAGTGATCGGCGGCCTGGAAAAGAAGAACAAGATAATCAGCCCGGAGGAAAAGCAGATAATCGCCTACCATGAAGCCGGCCACGCGATCTGCGGATGGTACCTCGAACACGCCCACCCCCTGGTGAAAGTCACCATCGTGCCGCGTGGATTGGCAGCCTTGGGCTACGCCCAGTATTTACCCAAAGAACAGTACATCACCCGCAAGGAAAAATTGCTCGACGATATTTGTATGACCCTTGGGGGCCGCGCTGCCGAATCGGTCGTGTTCAACAAAATCAGTACCGGTGCACAAAGCGACCTCGACCATATCACCAAGCTGTCGTACGATATGATCGTAAACTATGGCTTGAGCGAGAAAGTGGGCAATGTTTCCTACTATTCCATGCTCAATGATTCCTTCACACGACCCTTCTCCGAGCAAACAGCCTATCTGATAGACCAGGAAGTAAAAAGCATGATCGATGTGGAGTATGCAAGGGCAAAGAAGCTGCTGAAAGATAAGCGCAAGCAATTGGACGCACTGGCATCTGCCCTGCTGGAGAAAGAAGTGCTGCACCGCAGCGATTTGGAAGCGATCATCGGGAAGCGCCCCTTTGTAGACCCCACCCCCGGTGAAAGCGCAACCTTGCCGGAAATTGAACCCGTTGTGGGCGGCGACGATGAGTGAGATTGACCTGTAAAATACTTGAAGCATGAGTCATCCCGAGGTTTCAGGGTGACTCATGTTTGTTTAACGTGCATTATTTCCCGTTAATATAGTCAACGCAAAGTGGTTATGAATGAGGAAATGCTACAATCATTTTAAAATCAAGCATTTGCTCCACTCAAATCATTCAAAATCACTTTAATCACAGTATAATCAATATGAAATATCCAAATTCACGGATGCTGCTCGTGTCTGTTTTTACGTTCTTCGGCTTATTTTCAGCAGCAGCCCAAGGCCAGAACACCACCACTTCCACCACCATCCACGGCCAGGTCACCGACAGCCTTTCGGGCAGCCCTTTGCCCTACGCTTCGGTGCAAATTGAAGGCGAAGAGCTCGGCACCCGCACCGACATAGATGGCTTTTTCTTTTTTCAAACCAAGAACAAGCCCAGGAAGATTCGCATCACCTACGTAGGCTACAAGCCCTTTACCACTGCCCTCAAACCAGGAGCCCACAATGAATTGAAGGTGCAGATGGTAGAGACAAGCTTTGGTATCAAGGAAGTGACCGTAAAACCAAAGAAATACAGCAAACGCGACAATCCCGCCGTTGACCTCATAGAAGAAGTATTTAAACACAAAGACCAAAACCGGAAGGAAGGGCTTGATTATTACAGTTATGAAAAATACGAAAAACTACAATTCGACCTTAACAACATCAACGACAAATTTCGGCGCAAATGGTACTTCCGCAAATTCCGTTTCATCTTCGACAATGTTGACACCAATAAAGTAAACGGCAAAGTAGCCCTGCCTTTTTACCTGCGCGAGCGCATCGCAAACGTTTTTTACCGGAAAGACCCGCACACGACCAAAGAATACGTGATCGGCGAACGACAAACCGCCCTGCGCCCGGAATACGAAGTCGATAACGATGGCATCTCCAAATACCTGACCAACCTGTACCAGGATGTCGACATTTACGAGCCCAACATCACCTTGTTGACGACCCAATTTATCGGCCCGCTTTCCGGCGCCGCTACGGCATTTTACCGTTTCTACATCATTGACACCCTTGAATCGGGCGGCGAGAAATTTGCCGACATATTCTTCGCCCCCAAGAACAAAACCGACCTGGCTTTCATGGGCAATATCCTGGTGGCGCTCGACTCCACTTATGCCGTGCGCAAGGTGGTGATGGGCATTTCCAAACAGATCAACCTGAACTGGGTTTCCGACTTGCGCATCGAACAGGAATACGGCTTTTTCGGCACGGGCGACAAACGCCGGCTATTGCTCACCACTGATGCAGTCAAGATGGATTTCAACATCCTGAAACAATCCTCCGGGCGAAGTTTGCAAGCCCATAAAACCGTGTCGTACAAAAACTATGTACTGAACGAGCCGCTTCCCGACTCCCTTTTTCAGGGCACCCTGCAAATCATCAACACCAAAAAGCAGATACCCAATGAGGCCTGGCCAAAAATGCGCCATGGCCCCCTGACGGCCCAGGAAAAGAACCTGAACAAAATGATGGACAGCATTCAGCATGTGCCGACATTCAAACGTTTGATGCTGGCAGCCACTATTGCCACTTCAGGCTATGTGAAATTCGGCGGCTTTGAAATGGGCCCCTTGTCCACTTTCGCCAGCTTTAATGATGTGGAAGGCGCCCGTTTCCGCTTTGGCGGCCGAAGCAACCAGTTGTTTGTGAAAAGGCTTTTGCTGACGGGTTATGGCGCCTATGGCTTGAAAGACAAGCAATGGAAATGGAACGGAACGGCAACCTGGTCGTTCGTCAACCAGATACCGCGCCAATATCCCATGAACCAAATGACGCTTGCGTACCAGAAAGATATACGGGCTCCAGGCGCCGATGTCAGCAACTGGTCGCCCGACAATATTTTCCTTTCCTTCCAGCGTGGCAGCAACCTCCGCATGCAATACCAGCGCGTCGCGCGCATCGAGTACATACGCGAAGACCGCGGCGGCCTGGGGGTCAACCCATCATTTATCTGGAAAGAATACCGGCCAGGTGGCTTGTTGCGCTACGACTATCAATTGCCCGGCGATTCTTTATTCGCCCAAAAACCAACCGTCACCACCGCCGAGGCAGGGCTGACCTTGCGTTTTGCCCCCAATGAAAAATTTTATCAAGGCACAGTGTACCGTTTCCCGATGTTGACCAAATACCCCATTTTCACCATTTCCTACAAAGCTGCGCTGAAAGGCGTGATGGGCAGCGAGTACAACTACCACAAGCTGACTTTCACCATGCTCAAGAACATCTTTGTTGGGCCGCTGGGCCGCTCGCAAGTCTCCATTGAGGCCGGCCGTACCTTTGGCAAGGTTCCTTTCCCCTTGCTCGACATCCACCGCGCCAATCAATCCTTTCAATTCGACTGGTATTCCTACAACCTGATGAATTTTATGGAATTTGCCAGCGACAAATACGTGGCCTTCACCGCCCACCACAACCTCAACGGCTTTGTGTTGAACAAAATACCTTTGTTGAAAAAACTGCAATTGCGGGAAGTGGGCAGTTTCAAGCTGCTTTATGGTGGATTGGACAAAAAAAACCGGCCCAGCGCCGACAACGGCCTACTGATGTTCCCCACAGACGACAACGGGGCAACCTTTATCCATACCCTGGAGAAAAAGCCCTACATGGAAGCCAGTGTGGGCATTGTCAATATCTTCAAAATATTGCGTATCGATTACCTGTGGCGCTTGAGCTACCAAGACCTGCCCAATGTGGACAAATGGGGACTGCGGTTTTCGATGCAAGTAGGGTTTTAAGTAATTGGAATTGTGAACCTGGCTGCCGCGCTTGGTTACCGCATTGGCCCGCTTTTCGGAGGCATCTCCTCAAGTCCTGCACCTGGACTGAACCCCAGATAGAGTATTACCGGGTTGCTCGAGTTGTCTATAGTTTTCAGCGTATTGCTGAGCGCAGGAAAACGCTTGTCCAGTTCAACCATGTCTAACAACCCTTTATTAACCAGGTATTTGATTCGGGCAGGGCTGAGAACGAGGGCGAACGTTTTATCGTCTTTCGGAAAGATATTGCCGAGTTGTACCAGTTCATACAAATAGTCATGCCCAAGGTCGCGCAAGCTGGCAAATTGGTTGGAGACTTCGTCAAATATACCCAGCTTAATTTTTTGTTCATCTGAATATTCAAATACAAAAAAGCGGCCGATTTTGGCAAGGCCTTCATTCAGAAAGGAATACTTATGCGTGTCCCATCCTGTCAGTTTCTTTTGACGGATACTTTCCGGCATGGCTCTTTGTCCAAAATCGAAGTGGTAACGCGGTATTACCTTTTCACCTTTTATTTCAAACAAGGTATCACAAAACGGCGGGTTGAACCATAGCCCGCCAGATGCCGTGAGCGAGCCTGCAAACTGATAGCCATTGCCATCCTGGGTTGCCAGATAAGGATAGGTTCTTTTTGTAATATTCCCGGAGCGGTCGTAAAAAACCAGGTGGTTTAGCCCGGAAACTTTGGTGGAATTGTATTCATTGTACACCACGAATCCTCCATTTTCATGTTGTTCCAGTTCTTCGCCAAACACGCCGCTGCTTATACTCGAACGCAGGTTTCCACCGAGGTCATAATTCATAAACGACATTTTGCCTGCTACGGAACAACGGATGTCGTTGCCGTCAAAAGCAATATCGTTCAGGCCGTCATAGCCATCTGGTTCATGGTTTTGTGTGCCGATTTTCAAAAGGCTTTTCCCGGTGTGTTGGTCAAAAACCCACAATTCCTGGATATCGCCTACATAATTCAGTACAACCACCTTATCGTCTTTAAACAGGATTTTACGGATACCCTCCAGCTCAATGGAGGCATTTGATTCCAGGGCTGTATATCCTTCCAGGCTTATGATATCTGTCAATTTTTGATCCGTCTTGTTGTGATTAATGGAAATTGTCGTCGTTTCCGAATCTAGAAACTGTGTACTGCAGGCGTTAATGGTCAAAATCAGCAAGACAGCAGCGGGAATAGACAGTTGGCTGTATTTCATAGGATAACGGTGTTAAAAGGTTATGTAATAGGGATACTCAGTATGTACGGTGCAAGGAATATTAAAGCGCACAAATATTGTTCCTACTCTCCGTTGCAACCTTCCGGTTGTGGCGGGCAGGCGTTTGGTTCACAACCCACCCATCCAATTTTACAACTATTGGCATAGGAATATACACTTCCGTCGACACATGTACAGTAAGTAGTTGTCGGCGCCTTATTCGCTGATATGGCAGTTGATGCCAATGCCTGATCATTCCAGGTATATCCGGGGTTATTTTGAGTATGGCGGTAATTTTTTGAGCCTGGAAAAGGTGCAACACCTATGATCGTAACCAGGGCTGTGATTGAAAAAAATATGGTTTTTATCATGTTTTAATACTTGAAACAAGGTTTATTTGGATAAAAAATTATTTAGAGCCACATTCAATAGTACCTTCAGGACATGGGTTTTCTGCACAATACGAAGAACCGCCAGTGGCGCATCTTGCGCCATGCGCTATAGTCTCATCTGTTTTGTCTTTAGGGTAACAACAATCCGTTTGAATGACGTATTTGTTGGGTGCAAAAGATTTGGAAAAGGCTTGGATTTCGGCCTGTGAGACTTCGATTTGGTCTGGAGCAGTGGTGGCAAGTCCCAGCAGCAGGATGGCATTGACTACCAACAATAAAGCGATTTGTTTCATTTTGGTTTAAGTTGGTGAATGATTAAAACTAGTTCGTGACAGTTAAATGTTTCGCCACAAAGCTATAAGTAACTTTTTTTATTTGCAAATAGTTTAACAAATGAAAATAAAAATATTTTTCCATAATGACAAAGGTAACTGTCGAAACCTTTATGAACAAAGGACAGTAACTATACTGTGATTAAAGTGATTGTTGGCGAAAACAGGTCTTTATCTTTGGTCGAGGATTTCTATAATACACATTAACGCAACGATGCTTGATATAAAATTTGATGCTTTTCCTGTCCTTAAAACCAATCGTTTGGTGCTGCGGCAAATACTCGACAGCGATGCAGAACCACTTTTTCATTTCCGCTCCGACCCACGGGTGATGCAGTACTTTGGCCGGCCATTGATGCAGGAAATAGCAGAAGCAGAAAAATTAGTTTCGGATATCCATGCCATGTTCGACCGAAATGACGGCGTGCAATGGGCCATTTGCTTGCTCGACGACCCGGCTATGATTGGCACGATCACGATATGGAAAATTGACAAGGCCCACCACCGGGCGGAAATAGGGTACCTGCTCAGCCCCGATTGGCAGGGAAAGGGCTTGATGACGGAAGCACTACAGGCAATGCTGGCTTATGCTTTTGGTACGCTGCACCTGCATTCGCTGGAAGCCAATGTCAATCCCGACAATGCCGCCTCCATCACACTGCTGGAGCGCAACGGTTTTGTGCGGGAGGCTTATTTCCGGGAGAATTTTTACTTTGAAGGGAAATTTGAAGATTCCGCTATTTACTCACTTATAAGGCCGGCGGGATCCGTTGACATCAAAAACACATAGGACTCTTTTTTAACACATAGACACATAGAGACATAGGGCACATAGGTTTTAAACATTTTTTTGTAGACGGGAAAAAACTATGTGCTCTATGTCTCTATGTGTCTATGTGTTAAAAAAAATCTATATGTTTTTCCCGATACAATTCAGGTCTTCAAAAGCGAGTTTCAGGCGTGTCGTTAAGGCTTTCTCCCCTTCACGCAGCCACACCCTTGGGTCGTAGTACTTCTTGTTGGGCTTGTCGTCGCCTTCCGGGTTGCCGATCTGTGCCTGAAGGTAGCCGAGCTTGGCATCGTGGTAGGCGCGAACGCCGTC
>CAYVPM010000114.1:0-418 GCA_964453475.1 uncultured Saprospiraceae bacterium
AGCGCCCTTTACCTTGCAAGGCATCGGCGCGCGTACCAAGGAAGAGAACAACGTAACCGGCAACAATTTCCTAGTTGACCAACAAGGCGATATTGAATTTCCGGTATTGGGAAAATTACACCTTGCCGGGCTCAGCATAGAACAGGCCAGGGATACTTTCAAAGCCAGAATCGGACAGTACATCAACAATCCGATTGTGAATGTGCGTTGGCTGAACTTTAAATTCACGGTTTTGGGCGAAGTGACCCGGCCGGCCACATACACCCTGCCGGAACGAAGCGTCACCGTGCTGGAAGCCATCGGCCTGGCAGGGGACTTAACCAATTACGGGAACCGCAAGAATATTCTCATTATCCGGGAGCAGGACGGCCAACGGGAATTTGGCCGCATCGATTTACAAGACAGAAATGTGTTCAAT
>CAYVPM010000114.1:428-7298 GCA_964453475.1 uncultured Saprospiraceae bacterium
CATGGGTCTCTGCCGGCGCCATTGTTGCCAATATCTTTATCCTCCTATTTAGGTGAAAAGTATGAAACCCGATACCACCCAGCCATCCAGGGTTTTTGACCTTTTTGCTTCGGAAGAGCCTGCGTTTGAATTGCGGCCATTCCTGTACAAGTATATTTTCCAGTATTGGTACTTGTACGTTTTGCTCCTGGGCGCTGCACTGACGGTTGCCTGGCTATACCTGCGCTACACCCCTGCCCAATTTGAGATTAAAAGCTCCTTGTTGATAAAGGACGATTCTGAAAGCAACTCATCGGGCATTTCAGAAGAAGCGCTTTTCAAGGATCTGGGTATTCTGAAAGGTTCCAAAAACCTTGAAAACGAAATCCAGATATTGAAATCAGAGACCTTGATGAAGGAAGCCATGCGAAAATTGGGACTGGATGTAGAGTATCATTCCCTTGGCCGGGTTCACGGAGACGAACTGTACCTGCAAAGCCCGATCCTGCTGGATTCAATCGCCCATACTGCCGGTGGTCCCGGAAAACTGACGATCAAATATGTGGACGATGAAGTATTTGAATTTGTTCAATCACAAAGCACAAGCACCCATCGATTTGGAGCGTGGGTGCCCATAAAAGGCGGCGGTTTCAAGTTAAAACGCAACGCCCCCATGCCGCCGGCAGAAGGATTGCTGGAAATCAGGTTTTACAAAATTGACAACCAGGGGGTACGCTATGCCAACAGGCTTTCCGTAAAACCTTTGAGCAGTTATTCCAGCGTATTGGAGTTAAAACTGGTGGATCCTGTCCCCAAAAAAGGTATGGACATCCTCAATACCCTGGTGGAAACCTACAACGAAGCGGCTATTGAAGACAAAAACAAGGTAAGCCAACGCACGATCAACTTTATTGAAGACCGGCTCATTTACCTGACCAATGAACTGGCAGGGGTGGAGGGTTCCGTCCAATCCTACAAACAGCGCAACGAAATCGGAATCAAGGTAGAGAAAGGCATAGACATCGTGCTGGACGAGCTTTCCGTGCTGGATCAAACTATTTCCGAAATTGAAGTACAGCGCAGCGTCTTGAACAGCATGGCACTTTACCTGCAGAGCAGCGCGGGACAAAACAACCTTATTCCCGCCAACCTCAGCGCCCAGGACGGCCGGCTTACCGAATTGATTGCCACTTACAACGAACAATTATTGAACCGCGAGCGATTGCAGCGCAGCGCAAAGCCCGACAACCCGGTTTCTATCAACCTGAACCAGCAGATCGCCAGCCTCTTTGACAATATACGGGAAACCATAAAGCGCGTCGATAGCCGCCTGGAAGAAAGCCTCCAAAAAACAAAGGAAAAACGGAGCTTGCTGACGGGGAAAATACGGCAGGCGCCCAAGCTGGAGCGGGAGCTTCAAGAGATCATGCGCCAGCAAAGCATTAAACAAAACCTGTACCTGTACCTGCTGCAAAAAAGGGAAGAAACGTCGCTCAGTTTGGCAACTGCGGTGGCCGGCTCAAGGGTTGTTGATGCAGCGCGTTACAACAAAAAACCCATTTTCCCAGACCCCAAAATGATCTACACCCTGGCGATGGTGCTGGGATTGGGCCTGGCGGCGCTTCTGGTTTGGTTCCTCGACCTGCTCAACGACAAAATCCGCTCGGAAGAGGACATCCGTAAAATGACTGATGCGCCCATTATCGGGGGGGTGGCTCAGGGAGATACAGGGGGCATCGCCGTGAGTGCAGGCGACCGCAGCGCCCTGGCAGAAATGTTCCGGCTCCTGCGCACCAACCTGCAATTTATCAACCCAAACCAGTCGCAGCATACCGTTTTGATCACTTCCACCAGCAGCGGCGAAGGCAAAACTTTCATCGCAGTGAACCTGGGACTAACGCTGGCACTTACCGATAAAAAGACCATCATACTTGGCCTCGACTTGCGAAAGCCAAAACTGGGCGATTACCTCAACAAAGGCAATAAAAGCATTGGTATCAGCAACTATCTGGTTGGCCAGGCTTCCATCGAAGACATTATCCAGGCAAGCGACCTGCACCCCAACCTGCAATTTATCAACAGCGGCCCTGTACCGCCCAACCCCGCCGAACTGTTGCTGACCGATAAGCTCGGTTTATTGATTACCAGCATCCAAAACCAATACGATTACGTCATCATCGACACCCCGCCCGTTGGCCTGGTCGCTGACGCGTTTTTGCTCAGCCAATTTGCCAATGTAAACTTGTACGTGGTCAGGCATGGCGAAACGCGGAAGGGCATGTTGAAGCTGCTCGACGAACTGTACCGGCAAAACCGGCTGCCCAACCTGGCAGTCGTACTCAATGGACTGCAAGCCAAATCAGGCTATGGTTATGGCTATGGTTATGGGTACGGATATGGCTACGGTTATGGATACGGCGGTTATTACGACGAAAGCCGGAAAAAACCCTGGTGGAAAAAACTATGGCCGAAAAAGGGGAAATGAACACCTTTTTGATCGCAGAAGTGGGCAACGCGCACGATGGGAGCCTGGGTATGGCACATGCTTACATCGATGCCGCTGCTGAAGCAGGTGTCGATGCCGTTAAATTTCAGGTGCATATCGCTGAAGCGGAGAGCAGTGTACACGAGCCATTCCGCGTGCAATTCTCCAAGGAAGACGCCACGCGCTACGATTATTGGAAGCGCATGGAATTCAGTCCGGAACAATGGGCCGGACTTAGACAACACTGCACAGAAAAAGGTGTGGAGTTCATTGCCTCGCCTTTCAGCATCGCTGCTGTGGACTTGCTCGAAAGCATTGGAATTCAACGTTATAAGATCGGTTCCGGGGAGCTCAGCAACTTGTTGATGTTGGAAAAAATCGCCCGAACTGGCAAACCCATTATCCTGTCTTCCGGCATGAGTTCCATCGCCGAGTTGGATGAAACCATTGCTTTTTTGCGCGCTTTTGGCAATGCGCTTTCCATCCTTCAATGCACCACTGCCTACCCTACCCTGCCCCAGCAATGGGGCTTGAACGTTCTGGCGGAACTACGGGAGCGCTACCAGGTTCCCGTTGGCTTTTCCGACCATTCCGGCGACATATTCGCCTGTTTGGCAGCAGCAGCCCTTGGGGCTTCTATCCTGGAATTCCACATCGTTTTCGATAAAAAAATGTTTGGCCCCGATGCTCCTGCATCCCTGACCCCATCGCAAATAAAAAAACTGGTAAAAGGTGTCCGCCAAATTGAAACTGCCCGTGCAAACCCGGTTGACAAACAAGACAACAGCGCCTTTCTGCCTTTGAAAGCCATGTTCGAAAAATCGCTGTCCGTCAACAAAGACCTGCCTGCCGGGCATCCCATTTCGCTGGAAGATTTGGAATCCAAAAAACCGAAAGGTTATGGCATCCCGGCCAACTTGTTTCATGATATCCTGGGTAAAAAACTCGCCCAACCACTAAAACGATACGATTTCCTCCGGGAGGAAGACCTGTTATGAGCCGCCGAAAAGTATGTGTTGTCATTACTGCCCGACCTTCCTACAGCAGGATCAAAACTGCTTTGACGGCGATTCAGGCACACCCTGGACTGGAGTTGCAATTGGTGGTTGCAGCCTCAGCCCTGCTCGACCGCTATGGGGCAGCCATACAGCACATTGAAAAAGACGGATTTAAAATCGCCGCCAAAGTCTTCAATGTGCTGGAAGGCGAAAACCTGACGGCGGCTGCAAAGACCACCGGCATCGGCATTCTCGAGCTTTCTACGGTTTTTGACAACCTGGTCCCGGATGTCGTCGTCACCGTAGCCGACCGCTTTGAGACCATGGCAACCGCCGTTTCGGCTGCCTACATGAACATCCCGCTCGCCCACGTTCAAGGCGGGGAGGTGACGGGAAATATTGATGAAAAAGTGCGGCATGCTATCAGCAAACTCGCTGATATTCATTTAGTTGCCACCCAAAAAGCCCGCGAGCGCTTGCTGCGCATGGGCGAGCACCCCGGGCAGGTATTTGTCACCGGCTGCCCTTCCATAGACCTGTCCGAAATGGTGTTGCAAAACCCTGCACTCGATTTCGACCCCTTCAAAAAATATGGGGGCGTGGGCCAAACCCTGAATTTGGAAAACGGCTATGCAGTGGTCATGCAGCACCCGCTGACCACCGAATAAGAACAGTCCCGATTACACATTGAAGCAACCCTGGAAGCCATGGCAGGCCTGGATATCCCCGTGCTTTGGTTCTGGCCCAACGTGGATGCGGGCGCCGACGGCACATCCAAAGGCATCCGCGCCTTCCGCGAGCGCGGCGAGGTCAATAATTTTCATTTTTTCAAAAACATGGAGCCGGAGGATTTTCTGCGCTTGATACGCAATTGCCGTTGTTTGGTGGGCAATTCCAGCGTGGGCATCCGGGAAGCCGCCTATCTTGGGGTGCCGGTGGTGAATATAGGCGGGCGGCAAGCGGGGCGTGAACGCGGGCACAATGTGTTGGACGTGGGCCATACGCCTGAAGCCATTCAAAAGGCGGTGCTGGCTCAAATGGAACATGGCCTGTTTACGCCCGATCCTATTTACGGGGACGGAAACGCAGGTGGGAAAATTGCCAGGGTGTTGGCAGAAACGCCATTGACCATTGCAAAGGTGTTGCAGTATTAAGCGTAAAAACCCGGATATGGCTGCTTTATTTCAATTATTAGCGAAAATGTTCCAGGCTTGGCTAAAGTGGCTGTCTCACAAGCCCCAGCGGGGCTTTACCTTTGTCGCAATGCCAAAGAAAATTGCGTCCGTTCCAGCGGAACGGTATCTTTAACGTAATTGTACCGTTCCTCTGGAACGGAAAACAAATAATATATGCCGGGGCTACAAAGGTAAAGCCCCGCTGGGGCTTATGAGACAGCCACTATGCCCTCGAACGAAATTAAAGGGAATATACCCTATTCTGGATAGCCCATTCGACGATGCTCAGTATTTCCATTTCCGAACTCAACTATTGCAGGCTTCTGACACAAACGCTTTCAGAACAGGAAGCAAACGCCTTAAAAGCCCGTTTCGACTACATTTTCGCCGTTTGTTATGACCATTGCCAGGCCGCCGGTTTTGACACCGTACAAAAAAACGCCTGCCTGATTGATTTGCACAAGGGACTGGATCACGCATTTTCAAAGTTCAATGCAACGAGCCGCAATGAGGTACGGCGCTCCGAAAAGATAGAAGGCCTGACTTTTCAAACAGGCGTCCCGGTGGATTTCAACGGCTATTATGACTTTTATAAATCTTGTGAAAATGCCCGCGGCTGGCATCCCGTTCCAGCATCTGAACTCCGCAACAGCTTGATTATCACAGCTTATTTTGAAGAAAAACCCATTTCAGGCATGAGCGCTTACGCGCATGAAGGCCGCCTGCGTATCAGCCGCATTTACTCCCTGAAAAGAAGAAACGACAACCCACAAATAAGTGATCTGGTGTTCGGCTGCGCTGCCAAACGCATTGTGTACGAATGGTGCCAATTTGCAATCCACCAGGGTTTTCAGTCCCTGGACCTGGGCGGAATTGACCTGCAAGATCCGGCCAAAGCCGGGATCGCCCAATTCAAGCTTTTCCTGGGCGGAAGGCCAAGTCCTGTCATCATCGCCCGCCATGCCAGTGAAAAATTCAAGGCCCAGGCAGCACAAATCCGGCAGTCCGGTTACGACATTACCTAAGCTTTCCAGTTAGAATCAATCATAGTAAATCAAAAAAATCAAACGAATCACAGTCAATGCCCACCCTGCTGCTTTTCGGCGCCAACACCCTAAGCCTGCAAACGGCAACATTCGCTGCTGCCCAGGGCTTTTCAACTGCCCTGTTTTCCAATGCTGCGCAGGCTGAAAAAGTGGCCGCATCTGCAGCAGATGCTGGTATTGAAATCATCCAGGCAAAGGATTACCGGAAGCTTCCATTGGAAGCATGGTTGCAAAACCCCGTGGAAACCCTGGCGATCTCCATCGGCGCTCCCTGGTTTTTTGACGCGGATTTTCTAAAAAACACCCTGCGCAACAGGATGCTCAACCTGCACGGCGCCCATTTGCCCAGAGGCAGGGGCGGCACCTTGTTTTCCTGGCAGATCATGAGCGGGCAACGTTCGGGAATTTGCCTCCTGCACCAAATGATGGAGGCCCTGGATGCGGGCCCAGTGCTTGATTATGAAGAGTTTATCTACCCTGCGCATTGCCGGAAGCCGGTTGATTACATTGAATGCTACGAAGAAAAAAACCTTGGGTTCTTAAAACGTTTCATCCTCAATTGGAAGAAAAACAAGGAAATAAACCCAATCGCAGCCCAAACCGACTACCTCTCTACTTACTGGCCCCGCCTGCGCGCTGACCTGCACGGCTGGCTCGACTGGCAATGGAAAGTTGCCGAACTGGAACGCTTTGTCTGCGCTTTCGACCTGCCCTATGCCGGCGCCAGGTGTCGTTGGCGGGGACAGGAAATTATGCTGCGGGATGCCTGGTCGCAGGCGCTCGACGGGCATACGCACCCGTTTCAATGGGGGATTGTGACCCGCAACAACGGTCAATGGCTGAACGTGGTGGCAAATGGCGGCGAACTCTTGTTGGAATCCGTCAGGGATGCATCCGGCAACAATCTTTTGCCTGCAATACAGCCTGGCGACCGGCTGTACTGTGATCCTTCCGACCTTGAACAAGCCCAGCAACGCGTGCTGAAAACACCGGAAGGTTTTGAAATACAGAAGAACAAGGGCTGAAATGCCAGGAAAGGGAGTTTCTCACAACGACACTACGACACAAGGACGACATGCTTGGGCTTTGGGTAAAACTTATTAGGCTCAAATGAAACTCCTGGCCGTTAACTACCATTATTTCCGGGAAAGTAGCTATTCAGTGGGTATTTACCCTACGAGTCAGTT
>CAYVPM010000115.1:0-7288 GCA_964453475.1 uncultured Saprospiraceae bacterium
TTTCGCAAAACGAAATGCCGCAACTTATTTCAGATCAACTTTTTTCAACAAACCGATGGCCCGGCCTTTGGCCCTCCACTGCCAATCGGTGAAGTAGAAGACTACAAAACTGCACTGGCAAAAATCGGCAACCTGGTATGGAATGACTGGGACAACAACGGCCAACAAAATGAGCCAGGAAATGCCGGGTTGAATAACATCGTGGTTAACCTCGTTTGGGCAGGAACTGACCTTGAGTTCAACACGCCAGACGACAAAACCTATGTAACAACAACCGCAAACATGGGTGTCGATGGCCAATATATGTTCTGGGGTTTGATTCCTGGTACCTATCAGGTTTTGATTCCAAATTTGCCCCCTAATTTCATAGCAACCCAAATTGATTTGGGGTCGAACGTTTCTGATAGCGATGATCCTTCTGGTGAAACGTTCACAATTCCAGATCCTATAAACCTTCCGCTGGGAGAAAATAGCACGGGCGATGTTCCGAACGATTTCTTCCCGGACGGGCAAAATAATGTTACCATTGACTTAGGTTTGATCACCACTGATTTCGGTGACTTGCCCGACTCTTATGGTACCACCGATGCGTCGCCAAATGACGGCGCGGTGCATGTAATGAGCCCGAATTTGAAACTCGGCGCTTGCCAGGACGGTGAATTGGATGGCAATCCAGAGCCTATGGCTGGCCTTATGGCCGGTGGCGATGACAATACTGGTGGCGCAGCGGTTGATGGCACAACCTCAACTTGTGGCGACGACGAAGACGGCATTGTATTCGAAAGCCCAATGGTTCCTGGTTATCAGGCATGCATTCGAGTAACTGCCATGAACATGCTGACGACAAATGCAGTATTGCAAATGTGGGTTGACTTCAACGGCGACGGCGACGTTGCCGATGCCGGCGAAGCCATCACAACGGGCGCTTTCAATGGCCCTGGCGGTGGTGCAGTTGTTCCAGCTGGTGGACTAAACAATGCACAAATGTGCTTCAATGTGCCAGCTACAGCCACCTTTACTGGTGGTGCGGCCTATGTTCGCGTCCGCATCAGTCCTGCCGGAAACCTCAGCCCGAATGGCCCTGAAAATATGCCATTCCCGGTGGGTGAAGTGGAAGACTACAAGGTGCCGGTTTCCAAAATTGGCAACTATGTTTGGAACGATAATAACAATGACGGAATTCAGAATGAGCCAGGTTCCAATGGTTTGAACAACATCCTTGTTCAACTCGTATGGGCAGGCCCTGACGGCAATTTCAATACTACAGCTGACAACAGCATCTTCAGTACCCTTACATCGCCTATGAACGGTGTAAATGGCCAGTACATGTTCTGGGGCCTCACTTCCGGCGCCTATAAACTAAGCGTACCATCCAACCCAACCGGATTTATCCCAACCCAACTCAACATCGGTTCCGATGTGTTGGATGCTGACGATCCTACGGGCGTGATGGTGATGATCCCTAACCCGATCAACTTGCCGGTTAACGAAAATGGTACCGGCGACGTTCCGGGTGGATTCAATGCCTATCCCGACAATCAGGACGACCTTACCTACGACTTCGGTTATGTAAGTGTCGACTATGGTGATTTGCCGAATACCTACGGTACTACCATTGCTTCAAATGGCCCGAAACACATCGTTAATCCGAACCTCAAATTGGGTTCTTCTGTCGATGGCGAATTGGATGGTCAGCCAGAAGCCATGGCTGGTTTGATGACCGGCGGTGACGACGGCAACAACGGCGGTTACAATGAAGGAGGCGCTGGTGATGACGAGAATGGTGTTACTTTCCTGACACCAATGATCCCTGGCTTTGAGGCATGTGTTCGGGTAAATACTATGAATACCCTCGGCGGTTCTGCCGTCTTGCAGGCATGGATAGACTTCAATGGCGATGGCGATGTAAATGATGCAGGTGAGCAATTGAACACGCTTTCCTTTGCCGCCGCAGCGCCAGGCGCTATTGTACCAGCAGGTGCTTCTGTGAATTCAGATTTCTGCTTTACAGTTCCTTCAACAGCTACCTTCCAGGGTGGCCAGGCATTCGCGCGCTTCCGACTAAGCCCATCCGGAGGCCTTTCAGCCAACGGTCCGGCGAATATGCCTTTCCCGATTGGTGAGGTGGAAGATTATAAAGTGCCGCTGGCAAAAGCGGGTAACCTCGTTTGGATAGATGCCAACGTGGATGGCTTGCAAACACAACCGCTGGAAATACCATTGGGTATTGATGGTGTTACCGTTGAATTGCAATGGGCTGGCCCTGATGGTAATTTTGCTACCACAATTGATAATAAAACCTACACGGATGTTACATCAACAGAAGCTGGTGTGAAAGGTAAATACCTGTTCTGTGGTCTTATCCCTGGTAACTATAAAATGGTGGTTCCACCATTTGGTTACGTACCAACGTTACTGATTAATGTAAATGGTAATACTCAGGATGTTATTGATGCTGACGATCCAGTTGGGGTGATGTTTACAGTAAGCAACCCACCTTCATCTGCCCCAACTGGTGAAAATGGTATTGGCGACAGCCCATTGGTCATCAATGGCTTCCCTGACAATCAGGCTAACTTTACCTTCGACTTTGGTTACCTCGGTTTTGATTTTGGTGACCTGCCCAACACCTATGCTACTACTCAGTCGGCAACAGGTGCTGTGCACACGGTTACACCAGATTTATACCTCGGCACATGTGTTGACATCGATATTGACGGTCAGCCAGAAGCAATGGCAGGATTCATGACCGGTGGTGACGACGGCAATGCAGGCCCAGGCGCCCTTGGTACCTGTTCGCCGCTTGCTGACGACGAGAATGGTATATCCTTCCCGACACCCTTGATTCCGGGCAATACGGCTTGTATAAAAGTAACGGCCCGCAACAATACTGGCGGCCCTGCTTTCCTCCAGGCTTGGATCGATTTCAACGGCAACGGCACTTTTGAGGCCAACGAGCAGCTGACAACAGGCAATTTTGCCCCATCAGGCGCCAGTATTCCAAACGGTGGCGTGACGGCCCAGAATTTCTGTTTCGATGTACCCGCAAGCGCAAGCTTCAATGGTGGCAACCTGTTTGCACGCTTCCGTTTGTCCAAAACCAGTGGCGCAGGCGCAACCGGCCCAGCCATCCCAGGAACTGGGGTGTTCCCGAACGGCGAGGTGGAAGACTACAAGCTTCCATTGGCTTTGATCGGCAACTACGTTTGGATGGATAACCCAGACATCGAAGGCGACCAGGATGCCAGTGAAATGGCATTGGCCAACGTGAAGATCAACCTGACATGGGCGGGTGAAGATGCTGTCTTCCAGACCCAGGCAAACAGTGGCGTTGCCGCTGGCGACGACCGCATTTATATGGTCACGACAGATGCCAATGGCCGCTATGAGTTCCGAGGTTTGATCCCAAGCTCCAACTACCGCATCCTGCCCAACAAATACACGGCAGCAAACGGTGTTGCAGGCGCTTTGATCAATCCGCTGAAAAAAATTCTGACCATTCCGAACCTCCCGACCAACGACAACATCGACAGCGATGGCGCGCCGCTGATTGCAGTGACGATCCCGAACCTGACGACAGTGCTGTTGCCTTCGGGTGAAAATGGTTTGCTGGACAATTTTGCAACTGGTTTCCCGGACAACCAGGCGAATGTTTCTTTGGACTTTGGCTTTATTGACGAGCCAAAGATCAACGCAGCAATGGCCATCACCGGTTTCGACCCAACGATTTGCGGCGAGTTTGCGGCATGGATGGACATTTGTATAGAAAACACTTCTACGACACCTTTGACAAACTTGCAAGCCATGCTCGATTTGGCTGGTCCAAATGCATTTGGTTTAGCTTTCAAAGGTATGATTGGTTCGCCGATTGTAATATCCAGCACGGCTCAACAAGACCCGATATTCAACGGTGGATACAACGGCGCCAGCAATGCGCCTGGCAAAAACCTGTTCAATGGTACGAGCGGCCTGCTTTGGCCTGGCGAAAAATTCTGCTTCCGCATCAAATTTGGTGTTGATCCAGACTTCCCAGGCGCGCCGGCAGATCCAAAAGCGCAGGCAATGGTATCAGGCAAAGCCGTAAACTTCCAGGGTGTTTCTGTGCCGGATTATTGGAACGGTGGCGCGCAGTATATGGCGATGGACCTTTCCGACGTTGGCCCTGATCCAAAATCGAGCAACCCTGGCTACATTGGCGATACAGGTGGTACGGACGACCCGACCAAACTCGGCAATTGCTGGATGACCACCCAGAACGAAGTCTGCAACGACTTTGTGAATATCTCAATCGATGCAACTTGCGATGCCCTTATTACACCTTCAATGGTGCTGGAAGGCGAAGACCCAAATTGTGACGAGGACAACTACCCATTGGGCGGTTTCCATACAGTGACGATCACTACCGCACAAGGTATAGCGGTGCCAAACCCAATCCCGCTGTCGTACCTCGGCCAAACGCTAAAGTATAGCGTGAAGCACATCATGAGTTGCAATTCATGCTGGGGCAACCTGAAAACGGAAGACAAACTGGAGCCTGTTGTTACTTGCGAAGATATTCACCTGAATTGCGCAGTGACGAACTACAGCCCGGGTTACCTGCAGGGGCTTGGCATAGCGGGCGCTTATCCGGAAATTACGGAATGTTCCAACTATACCACCAGTTATGTTGATACCTGGCACGACCTCGCTTGTGGAGAAGGCTTCAACGGACAGGCAGATTTAAGCGCTTACGTGACCCGCAAATGGCAGGTTGCAGATCAATGGGGCAATAACAGTGTTTGCACCCAGTACATCTACTTCCACCGTTTGCACGTTCAGGATGTGTTCTATCCACAAGATGCAACCGTTTCTTGCAGCAATGGAAATGCCGAACCGGCAATAACCGGAGCGCCTTATACCACCTTCCACGGTCAAAACTGGAACCTGTGGCCAAACACCGGTTTCTGTGAAATGAGCGTTACCTACATCGATCAGCGCATCCCAGTATGCGACGGAACGTACAAGATTGAGCGCACATGGCGCGTGCATGACTGGTGTTCACCTACCAGCCCATTCCCGCCGCTGTACAACCCATTCTACTACATCCAGATCATTACCGTAATGGACAACCAAGGGCCAGCGATTGCTTGCCCGGCGAACCAGACAGTTACCACCAATCCGTTCCAGTGCTGTGCTACGGTCGACTTGCCGGATGCCATCATCACGGACAACTGTTCGCGGGTGAACAACATCGGCGCCATGGTGCTGCCACACGAATATTATACAGGCACTCCACTGCCAATGGTCGTGGTTGATGGTTACCTCGCAGATTTCCCGGGCAACAACTACTGGAATCTGGACACACTTGGAAAATGGGGCTATACACCTTGTTTGCCTTTGGGAACCCATACGGTGACGTATTTTGCACAAGATGACTGTGGCAATACAGGAACCTGCCAGTTCAATTTGACGGTAGCTGACTTTATTCCACCAGTAGCAGCTTGCGACAAGACGACCACGGTAGCTCTTGGTTTTGACGATCCACACGATTGTTACACCCCAGATAATGGATGTGACGGAGCAGGCGTTACATGGGTGAAGGCAACCACTTTTGATGATGGTTCTTACGACGAGTGCAGCTTGTTGAAATTCACGATCCGCCGCATGGCGCCGTACTCCGATTGCATCAATAACCTGAGCTCAGACCCTTGCTATCCTGGTGGTGCGAGCGAGTTCGATATAGCCACGGCTGAATCTGATTCCATCAAGTTCTATTGCTGCGAAGTAGGCACCACCCAAACGGTGATCCTGCGCGTGTATCAAGTGGATTATGACGGCAATTATGTCAATGGCATTGATGGAACACCTTTGTTCAATGAATGTATGGTTCAAGTAACCGTTCAGGACAAAGTGAAGCCCATCTGCCAGTCGCCGGCAAATGTGACGGTAACTTGCGAGCAATTCGACCCAAGTTTATGGGTGTATGGCAAGGCAGATGTTTTAGACAACTGTTGCCTCGATGAGACCAAGGTTTACCAGGGCCAATGCGGCCTGACGCATACCGTGAACTACACCCAGTTCGACACGCTTTGCAGCAAAGGCACGATCGTGCGCACGTTCCGCGCCTTCGACTGCCACGGCAACTCGAGCCAGTGCACACAGCGTATCGTGGTGAACTATGAGCAGGACTACTTCGTGCGCTTCCCGAACGACGTGATCGTGACGGTATGCGATGGCACGGGTGTATACGGAGAACCGACGTTCTTCGGCGAAGACTGCGAACTGTTGGGCGTATCGTACGAAGACGAAATCTTCACGGTAGTACCTGACGCTTGCTTCAAAATTGAGCGGCACTGGAAGATCATCAACTGGTGCACATTCAACCCGAATGCGGGTTGCGTCAATGTGCCAAACCCGAACCCGAACGCGATTTCCAACCACGCCTCGAACCTTCCAGGTCCGATCGTATCGCCGATACAAACGACTGGTGATCCATGGAAATCTACCATCGTGAAGATCAACCCGAGCGACGCTCTGGCGACAAACTACTCGATCTTCTACAACGCGAACGCGAACTGCTACACGTACACGCAGATCATCAAGATCATAGACAACCAGGCGCCAACGTCCGAATGTCCTGCATCTCCGGTGACGGTATGTGATGTGACCGCGAACGATGTTGACCTGTGGAATGGTACCTACTGGTGGGACAACGCCAACCAGAGCCACGATCTGTGCGAAGCGCCATCGGATATTTGCCTGACGGCAACCGATGCCTGCTCCGGCGCGAACATCAACATCGAGTACCAGCTGTTCCTGGATTTGGACGGCGATGGCATCATGGAGACAGTGGTGAACAGCACCCAACTGGGCAACCAGTCAGGTGGCCTGGGCTGGAACAATATCATGTTCGGAAACGCAACGGGTGTTGGCACAAGCCGCCAGTTCGATGGCCGCCCGGTAGCGGGGAACCAGAAATGGGGCTTCGCCATCCAGGAGACGGTGACAGGCAACAAGAAGACCGCTTGTGTGAAGTTCAATACCTTCCAGGCACAGACCAGTTATGTAACCCCACAGCTGCCGCATGGCAACCACAAGATCAAGTGGTTTATATCTGACGGTTGCGGCAACGAAAGTGTATGCGAGTACACGATCATCGTGAAAGACTGCAAGGCGCCGACAGTGGTATGCCTCAACGGCTTGAGTGTGAACATCATGCCCACAGGTATGATCCAGCTTTGGGCAAGCGACTTCCTGCAATACGCAGAAGACAACTGCACCAAAACGCAATACCTGAAGTACGGCATCC
>CAYVPM010000116.1:0-7263 GCA_964453475.1 uncultured Saprospiraceae bacterium
GGGTCAGGAATTGGTTCTTGTTGGCTCCAAGCGCTTTGTGGTAGGCAAGGGAAAGTGCAATCTGCGTGGTATTAAAGTCGAGTACGCTTACTTTGTCGTTAAAAAACATGATGCCCAAACCGATGGCGTCTTCACTGTTTTTTTTGCGACGCCTGTCGAAACGCAGGTCAGCTGCAAAAGAAAAGGTCTGAATCGGGTTGTCCAGCACTTTGCGCCATTGATCGCGGTAAATCGCACCAACCCGGTAGGTGCCTTCCATCGCGCCAGACAGGGCGGGGTTCAAACTCATTGGAGAAGCGTAAAACTGCGTGAAGTTTCTGTCCTGCCCCAAAAGAGAAGTTGACAATACGCAAACGATGAAGGTGTAAAGGAGATGTTTTTTCATGCTGTAATTAAAAATTTGGGCAAAGATAGCGCAGAATTCTTGCGTAAAAACATTGAATAACAGGCAAACGTCAAAGATTGCCCCTCATTTTTGAACTTTAAAAATTAACTAAGTGCTGGTCGAAGCGATTTTTTCTACCTTTCGCCGCCTCAAAACAATACGCTTTGGCTTGTGTGTTCGGTTGTGTGTGGATTTTCACCATTAAGTTATACTGTGATTAAAGTGGTTTTGAATGATTTGAGTGAAGAAAATGCCTGATTTTAAAATGATTGCAACATTCCTGCATTCACAACCACGCTGCATTGACTATACCCATCTTTATTACGCACAAAATTTTATGGAAAACAAACCAGTCTTCAAACCTTACATTGCTTCGGACAATGTCTCCGTCAAAGAATTCACCCTTCGCGCCATTTTAATAGGCTCCATGTTTGGGGTACTGTTTGGCGCCGCTACTGTTTACCTGGCCCTAAAAGCCGGCTTGACTGTTTCGGCGTCCATACCCATTGCCGTACTTGCCATTTCGCTTGGGCGCAAGTTTTTGGGCACCACCATTTTAGAGAACAACATCATTCAGACAACCGGTTCTGCGGGCGAATCCGTGGCCGCTGGCGTGGTGTTCACCTTGCCCGCCTTCCTTTTCCTGAGCGATGGTGTCGGCAAAGGCTATTTCAACTATTGGACCATCCTCCTGCTGGCCATTTTTGGCGGCATTTTAGGGGTATTGATGATGATCCCGTTGCGCAGGTCGCTGATCGTGAAAGAGCACGACAGCCTGCCCTACCCGGAAGGTACTGCTTGCGCCCAAGTGCTGATCGCAGGAGAAAAAGGTGGTGATTTTGCCAAAACAGCCTACCAGGGCCTGGGCTTTGCGCTCGGCTACGCAATGCTGCAAAGGGTATTTCACGTCATTGCTGAAGCACCCCAATGGGTGTCGAGCGCGACCAGCAAATACCTGCCCGCTGCCAGGTTGAGCGGCGAGATTACGCCGGAATACCTGGGCGTTGGCTATATCATTGGCCCGCGCATCGCCGGTGTATTGGTTGCTGGCGGCGTTATGGCCTGGTTTGCGCTTACCCCACTGCTGGCCACCCTGGTGCCGCACATGGTAATCGCCGAACAACTGGCCAAACTCGACCTTATGAAACTTGCCGAAACCAGCGCGCGTTTCGGCTGGGACCCCGCTACCCAAACTTTTTCCAACCTGTCTGAAGCCATTTACCGCGCTTATATCCGGCAGATTGGCGCCGGTGCAGTCGCCGGCGCGGGTTTCATCACCCTGATAAAAACCATGCCGACCATCATCGCTTCTTTCCGCGACAGCATGGGCGACTTCAAAGCAGGGGCTGAGAAACTGACCAAAGCCCGCACGGAAGACGACCTCTCCATTAAGGTGGTTGCCATCGGCAGCCTCGCGCTCATCGTGCTTATGGCCCTACTGCCCGGCATGCCCGGTGAAAGCTTTTTGGGAAAGATCCTGATCGGTATCCTCGTCATTATCTTCGGCTTCTTTTTCGTCACCGTGGCCAGCCGCATCGTCGGCATCATCGGCAGCAGCAACAGCCCTGTGTCCGGCATGACCATTGCAACCATTATGGGCACAGCACTGGTGTTTATCGGCGTGGGCTGGACGGGCAAAGTGTTCGAGCCAATGGCCCTGGTTGTCGGAGGCATGGTATGTATTGCAGCAGCCAATGCGGGCGCTACTTCCCAGGATTTGAAAACAGGCTATATCATCGGTGCCACGCCGCGCTACCAGCAGCTGGCCTTGTTTATCGGGGTAGTTGTCTCTTCGCTGGTCATCGGAGCCACGGTTTTGTTCCTCGACAACCCAACCGCTGAACTGCGCGCTTTGGGTGTGGAGCACGCCATCGGCGAAAAATTCAACGCACCACAAGCCACGTTGATGGCGACCTTGATAAAAGGCCTGCTTTCTTTCAACCTTGATTGGCAATTTGTGTTGGTAGGCTTGTTCTTTGCCATCACGCTGGAGCTTTGCGCCGTAAAGTCACTGTCCTTTGCTGTAGGTTTTTACCTGCCCCTTGCCACTACCCTACCCATCTGGATCGGCGGCGCCTTGAAGGGTCTTACCGACTGGTGGGCTACCCGCAAGGGTGAAGCAGTGGAAGATGCCGAACTCGGGAAAGGCAGCTTGTTTGCAACCGGTTTGGTTGCAGGCGGCGCCCTGGCAGGCGTTATTGTCGCCTTGTTCCAGGCATCAGACGGCACCGCAGCGTTTTTCACAAAAATGTCGCTCGAACACGGTATTGTAGGCGCGATTGGCCAGGAAGGGTACAATTTGCTGGGCATTCTTGGGTTTGCGACCCTGGCTTTCTTCCTGGTACGAGCGGCGAGAAAGTGAAGAGATGAGAGATGAGATGGCAGGAATATGTCGTTTCTAAACAGATTATGAGGTCAGGAACTAATCCCGGAGCTATGGTACGTGAAGCCGTGAATGCTGAAAGCGGTATAGATTTTATACACAAATTAGCTGTAGCACAAAAGGAAATTGGCGAGACCCAATATTGGCTGGAGTTGCTTTGGAAAACAAATTTTTTAACGACAATGGAGTACCTTTCGCTTTTCCAGGACAGCCAGGAAATCATGAAAATGCTCCGGAGCTCCATTCTAACCAAAAGGAAAAACCTAGCGGCCAAAGCCGCCAAAATCACCCTGCTTATAACCCTCCTACTCTGGACCTTTATCTAAACATCACTCATCTCTCATCACTCATCTCTCAAAAAAAAATATGGCTCATTTCAAACGCAATGCATCCGCCATCTGGCGCGGCACCGGACCCGAGGGCTCCGGCGAACTCAACGGCCCATCGGGCGTACTTTCTTCAACCCCTTATTCCGCCGCAAAACGCTTCGCCAATGAAGATGGCAAGGCTGGCACAAACCCGGAAGAACTCATTGCTGCTGCCCATGCAGGCTGCTATATTATGGCTTTGAGCTTCGGCCTCACCAATGCGGGGTTCCCGCCTACTGAACTGCGATGCGATGCAACGATCGACATGGAAAAAGGCGATGCTGGTTGGGGGTTTCAGAAAATAACACTGAACCTTGAGGCAGAAATCCCGGGTATCAGTGCGGAAAAATTTCAAGAACTCGCCAATGGCGCCAAAGCTGGCTGCCCCGTCAGCAAAGCCCTGGCTGCCGTGCTCATTGAACTTGTGGCTGTGCTCAAATAAGTACCAAGTCGATTTTCGTTTGAGTTATGGACTTGGTACTTAGGTTGCTTAATTTAAGGGTTTGTGAGAACCATGGGCAAGAAAGAGCAGTCATCCCTGTTTTCTTGCTTCTTCTATTTTAATTGCTTCTGACATGACTAACAAAATAATATGCGTACTGGCAGCCCTATTCCTGTCACTGGGCTTGTCGGGCCAAAGCCCATGGGCGCGCAACAAAGCAGGGATATACGCCCAGGCGAGCTATAATTTTATCCCCACCTACACCACCTTGTTCGGTGCAGGTGGCGATGATATTGTGCTGGACCGCGAGGTTTCTGAACGGCAGGTGCAATTCTATGGAGAGTACGGATTGACAAAAAAAACAACGCTGTTGCTCTCCTTGCCCGTGGTTTTTAATGAACGAGGCGCCTCGAATCCCGATTCCCCTTTGATGTTTGCCCAGGAAGATACTGGCAGTATTGCAGGCCTGGGCAACACGATGTTTGCCGTTCGACACCAGTTTTTGAGCGGAAAAATCGCATTGGCAGGCACTTTGCGGGTTGGACTGCCCGCAGGAACGGCCTACAAGCCATCGACCGACCTGCGCACCGGGTATGATGCCATCACCATACAACCGATGGTTAGTGCAGGCATGGGATTTGGCAAATCCTATGGCTTCCTGTACGGGAGCTATGGTTATCGGGGGAAAGATTACAGTCATTTTCTCAATTTCGGTGCTGAAGCCGGCGTTCGCTTGTGGAAATTCTGGCTGGTAGGCTTTTCAGATTTCGTCATGCCCCTGGAAAATGGCAGCCGGCCCTTGCCCGGCATCGATGTCCTGACCGGTCTTTACGTCAACAACCAGGGCTGGCTGTCGATCGGCGTCAAAGCTATCTGGGAGATCAACAGTTTTGTGGGCGTCACGGTTTCGGGAGCGGGCGCAGTTTGGGCGCAGAACGCGCCAATAAGCCCGGGGATTGGCGCAGGCGTGTATTTCAAATGGGATTGATTTTCAGCGAGAAAATCTAAAATTTCGTCGGAAAACCAATGTTTCTTTTCCGCCCCAGCCCCAATTTCGCGCCATTATTCACCAAAACATTCTACAAATGCCTAGGAATCACGAAATTGATTACAAAATTTACGGAGAAGAAATGCAGTGCGTCGAAATCGAACTCGACCCACAGGAAACGGTCGTTGCCGAATCGGGCAGCTTTATGTTCATGGACGAGGGGGTTGAAATGGCCACGGTATTTGGCGACGGCAGCGAACGCGCATCCGGCTTTTTCGACAAGCTGCTCACCGCAGGCAAACGCATGTTGACCGGAGAAAGCTTGTTCATCACCACCTTCACCAACACCGTGCACGGCAAGCAACGGGTCACCTTTGCTGCGCCCTATGCCGGAAAAATCATCACCTTGGACTTGTCGCAACTGAACGGCAAGGTTATTTGCCAAAAAGACGCGTTTTTGTGCGCTGCCAAAGGCGTTCAGATAGGGATAGAATTCCAGCGGAAACTTGGCACCGGGCTTTTCGGCGGCGAAGGCTTTATCATGCAAAAACTGGAAGGCGACGGCATGGCTTTCGTGCATGCGGGCGGGTACGTGCTGGAACGCGAACTGGCTGTTGGCGAGACGCTGCGCGTTGATACGGGCTGTATCGTTGCCTTTACCGACCGTGTCGATTACGACATTCAATTTGTGAAAGGTATAAAAAACATGGTTTTTGGCGGGGAAGGCCTTTTCTTTGCCACGCTGCGCGGGCCTGGCAAGGTCTGGCTGCAATCGCTGCCGGTGAGCAGGTTAGCCGCCAAGATTATCTCCTACGGCAGTGGGTGGAGAAAAGAAGAAGGTAGTATCCTGGGCGGGCTAGGGAACCTGATCGACGGCAAATAAGCATTTAACTATCAATGGATTATAGAAACATCAGAAAAAGTAAAGGGTGGATTTACAATGTGACGCTTCCTGCCATACACTTGGAGTGTCGGATGCTTTTCCGCAAAATCTATGTGCATAACAAGAAAGGTATACCTTCCAACAAGCCTGTTCTAATCGCTTCGAACCACCCAACAGCCTTTATCGACCCCCTAATTATCTCCATCTTTTTCGATCCACCTGTGTACAACATGACCCGGGGGGATATTTTTCGAAAACCGTTTTTTCGCATATTGATGGAGCAATGCAACATGTTTCCGATTTACCGGCAACGCGATGGATACGGCAAGCGCGACCGGAACGACGAGGTTTTTGATTTTTGTCAGCAAAAAATGCTTGATGGTGTGGCAGTCAATATTTATGTGGAAGGCGAGCACCACCTCGACAAGCGTGTGCTTCCCATGCAGAAAGGCATAGCCCGCATCGCATTTGGCACCTATGAAAACCACAAACTGGACGAATTGCAGATCATACCCTTGGGCTGCAATTATGTTGCAGGAGACATTCTGCGCGACGAGGTGAAGCTCATTGCAGGAAAGCCACTTTTTATTAAAGACTATTGGGAGCGCTATCAGGAAAGCCCTGGGGCGGCCATCAACGCCCTGTGCGGTGATATCCGGAAAGGCCTGATAGAAATTTGTTACCATATTGAAGACCGGGACGACGACCCGTTGGCAGAACATTTGCTGGAGCTTTGGCGCAATGACAACCCTGCCAATATGTTCCCGATCGTCGAAAGCAGCAACCATCGGTTTTTAGGCGAAAAAGCGGTATTGGCAAAAGTAAATGCCATGCCCAAAGAGGAAAAAGTTTCGCTGTTTGAACAAACTGATGCCTATTTCAAGGCCTTAAAACAAGCCGGATTTACCGATGAATCATTGATGCAGCCCCAACAAGGCCATTGGAATTGGATCCTGTTGTTCCTGCTAGGTTTTATTCCTAGTGTTTTGGGCTACGTTTTGAGTTGGCCCATACGCGCATTGGCACAGTGGGTGACACGAAGAAAGGTAAAAAAGCGCGAATTCCGAACAAGCGTATTGTTGGGTGTCGGCACCATCGGCACCTTTTTTTACTACATCATGTTTTTCGTGGGGCTTTTCCTGGGCTGGCCATTCTTGGTTTCCACAGCCATCCTGTTGCCCCTGCTCACCTGGTTTTCCATTTTTTGGAATGAAAGGCTGGTTCATTGGCGCCTTGCCCGGAAGGCCCAAATGCACCCTGATCGGGAGCGTCTTTTGGCCATGCGCGCAGCGATACAATATTAATCACCGTCACTTTGCAGCACCAAAAAACCCGGATCAAAAGGCTCAAAAGCCGCCAACAGATCGCTCAGGAAAGCATTTCCATGTTGTAGCAGCAAAGGCAAAATATTGTCGGTGCGCTCTTGCAGGCCGTTGCCCGGAAACAGTTTTTCTTTCAGGGCTTTTATCTGGTTAATGGTCACCTCGTGCTTTTGCTTTTCTGCACGAACAAGCCGGCTTTCCCATTGTTGGATGCCTGAAATTGCCTTCACTTCTTCGGCTCGAAGCGCCTTTTCCAGGGTTGGGTCTACCAGGCTTGCCTTTTCACAAAGCTTGTTGTACAAAGCTTGCAAATCAGCCACTTCAGCTGCCAGGCTCACTTCTCCGACAGCATTTTTTTTGATGTATTCTCGGATCAATTTATCTGCGTCTTCAAAAAACGCCGCGGCGCCAAACCCAAATTTCTCCAGCTTCTTCCCGGCATCCTTGTCGAGCCAGAGCACCGAATGGCGTCGCACCAGCATCGGGAATGGC
>CAYVPM010000117.1:0-7263 GCA_964453475.1 uncultured Saprospiraceae bacterium
TGAAATGGCAATTTGCGCGATGTCTTTTGTAGGTGGGAACAATACATTGTCAATCACATGGATGATGCCGTTGTCAGCCTGAATGTCGGCCGCTATCACTTTGCTTTTGCCGTTTATTACCACCTGGTTGGCAATATTCCGGCTGACAAATAGCTGGTTGTCGTTCGGCGTTGTGGCGGTCTTATAGGTGTTGTAGCCTCCATTGGGCAATTGAGCTGCAGTCTTCTTACCAACAGCTACGTGGTAGCGCAATACCTGCTGCAGGAATTTGATATCCCTTGGGTCGGTGATGCTGTTGATCCCCTGGGCGTTGTTGAAAGGCGCTGGAAGCTGGGCAAATGCGGCATTGTTCGGTGCGAAAACGGTACCGTTCAAGGTTGATTTGCTGAAAAAGTTTACCGAATTAGTCTTCACCACCGCTGCTACCAGGGTACTGAAATCCGGGTTTGAAATGGCAATGTCAACTATGGTATTGCTGTTGCGTTCAACAAGCAGGCCAGTTGATCCTTGCTCGGAAGCATCAACAAATTCTTCCTTTTGGCAAGCGGTGAAGGCAATAAGGATGGTAAATAAAACAACGGTGAAATTGGTAAAACGAGTCATAGTGGAATGAAATTTTGGTGAAATTTTGTTTAATCTTTGCAAAGTAAAAGTTAAACATAAAATTCCATTCCAGGTTTTTAGAAATTCAGGAAAATGTCGGATTCTGGCATTTTTCCTTCAAAACACAGACTCTACTCCAACCACGATCAACCTCGGAGTCCCAACCTTTATCCCCTGTGGCCTCCGCGAAGCGATATACCGCGCATCGCCCAGGTTTTTCACGGTGCAGAAAAAAGTAGATTTCCACTTGGGAACGGCCAGGCGCAGCGCAGCATCTGCCACAAAATAGGCGGGAATTTCCCCTGTACGGCCATCTGCACTGGCTGTCTCCGTATTCAATTCATTGGTAAATTGCCTGGAAACGTAGCTGCCGCTGAATTGCATATCCAGGCGCCAGGGCGTGACGAGCCCGAGGGTATGGGAGCTCGTCCAGCTTGGAGCATACGGCAAGGTATTGCCGCGTACGTTGCTTCTTTCAGTACCCACAAAACGGTCGGCGGCGTAGGTGGCTTTGGAATAGGTGCCGCTTCCCTGGTAGTAAAGCTGGTATTTCCATTGGAGCAGTTTGCCAAAATCGATTTTCAGGCTGGCTTCAGCGCCCTGGTGCAGGGTTTTACCGGCATTGGCAAAACCGCTGCCGCTACCGCCCGAGGATTCAGATACGGGGATCACTTGTTTGGCAAAATCGAGCATGAACAGCGTGGCTTCCCCCTCAATACCCTTGGCAGTAGTGAAGCGGGCGCCCAATTCATAGTTCCAGCTTTCCTGCGCATCCAGGGGGAATACTTCGCCGGCTGTGGACACCGAGTTTTTGATGGCTGGTGGCGCGAAGCCTTTGTGCAGGCCAGCGAACAAGGCTACATTTTTACCCAGCGCATAATTGGCGCCAAGGCCGGGGATCAGCGCCGACACTTCCGTGGCAGCCACTATGGCCGTATCCCGGTATGTTGTCGCCGAAGCTTTGTACAGGTACAGCCCGCGCTCAAAGTGGTAGTATTCCATGCGCAGGCCCGCTGTGATGGAGAAATGCTGCCCTAACGCAAACTTGTTTTGCACAAAACTGCTCAAGGCGTAGCCGGGGCGCTTTTCATCTTTCACCAATGCGCCCGACCGGGAGGCAGGACTGGAACCCAGGATTTCCTGCTCAGCAGCGGTTTCCCGGATTACGCGCGCGCCCGCATCCAGTTGGCTTTTGGAATTGCCCAGGTTGTAATTCCAAACCAGATGGGTTTCAGCGCCGCCTACCAAGAAGGATCGATTGCGGTTCAGCGTTTCATACTGCATAAAAATAGCGCCTTTATCGATGGAAGGATCGCCCCATACAACGCCTGTTTGCTTGGGGGCTGTCGGACTGCTGGAAAATGCCTGGCGGCGCCAGTTGCGGTCTGTGGTATAAAGGTAAGCCGTCGAAATCAACTTCAAATTCTTGGAGATCAAATACTTGTGTGTAGTGCCCAGGGCATAGCGCCGCACGCGACGCTGATCATCTGGCGCCATGACGGGGTAGTACTCCTCGCGGTCGAACATGGGTTGGGTGAGGCCTATATAGGTGGCGTTTGACAGCTCGTCATACACCTGCAGCTTGATGCCGAGGCTGGATTTTTCGCTGAGCATCAGGCGGAATTTCGCATTGAGGTCGTGAATTTCGAAGCCAGTCACGCCGATCTTGTCGGCCCTTTTGTGGAGGTAATGCACCCGCATGCCCGCGTTGCCAAAAGTGTTGCCGTATCCCAATTGAAGGCCGAGGAAGCCACTGGAGCCGCCGCGCAGCGTTACCGAGGTCTCGCGTTCTGAAGGTGGGTCTGCCGTGATGTAATTGACCACGCCGCCAATGGTGCGCGGGCCGAACATGATCTGTCCGCTGCCCTTGAGCAGTTCCACTGCCGCCATCCGGTCGATGGAAGGGGAGTAGTACAGTTCCGGTTCGCCATAGGGGTTCAGTTGGACGGGAATGCCGTCTTCCAGCACCAGCACATTGGCGCTCCGGTCGGGGTCAAGGCCGCGGATGCCGATGTTGGCCCGCAGGCCCAGGCCTTCTTCATCCACAACGTTCACGCCGGCAATTTTCCGGAAAACCTCATTGCCCGAGAGTGGGGTCATGCGTTTCATTTCTACCGGACGGATATAGGCCACTGAGCCCGGAACATCGCTCAACAAGAGGTCCTTTTTCGCGATTACGGTAACGGCAGGCATCTCCACATGATTCAAAGAATCTACCGTATTTGATGTCTGAGCCGCAACATGTAGTATGTAAACAATTGAAAACCAGACTGTAGTGAGGGATTTCATTGGCTAATTTTATTTAGACTTTATATAATTAGTCGCAAATGTAATGACGCTTTGATTATTGAGGGGAGCAACCTGGCGTTTTTTTGAAAAATTTCTTTGCTGCCCAAAAGCAGGAGCTATCCCGTTTTTATCTTTCCACGACTACCATCGTCACCCAGCGCTTGCCGTCTGCCCCAAAAACAGCAGCATAATTTCCTGGCGGGGCGCCAATCAATGGAATGCGGTGGCTTCCTGCATCCAGATATTTTGATAATATTCTTTTCCCCTGCAAATCAATGAGTTCAAAACGCCCGGGCGAGGGCAAGTCTCTGAGGAAAAGCGCTTCGCTGGCCGGGTTGGGAGAAATATTCAATTTTCCTACGGCTGCAACATCATCCGTGCCAACCGTGCCGATCTGCTGAAATCCCAAAAAGAAAATCACCGTGGCAGTGGCTGCCGGCACCACGCATTGGCCGTGGTTTGCCGACGGCATCACATCCTGTATCTGGAAATTGGGCGCGCTCACTGCATTGAGGGAATCCCGGGCTAAAAGGCTGTTCAAAAACGGCACCTGATCATCGTTCATGCAATAGAACAAGCGTATGGGCGCCTGCGGGATCCAGTTGTCGTAGGCATCATTCGCCGCCAGGGCGAGGTTGATCGGGTGGTTGGGGTCGTTCATGATCGTTTGCACCATGTTGGGCTGCAGCATCCTGAATGGCCGGCAAGCGCCCTCGTTCATGATGAGCATGTCGATCAACTGATCGTTCAGGCTGGAAAGATTGATGGTTCCATTTTGAAACTGCGCGATCAGGGTTGAATAAGGCGCCCGGAATACCTCTGTCACATTGTTGAACAGGTTTCCGTACACCGTTTGGTACGACAGTGCGGTGTTCGGAATATAAGCCGGGTAATAGTAAATATCGTCGCTCAGGATGAGGTCGCGCATCACGCCCGAGATGCTGTATGGGCCGGACATTGGGGCCGCGGCGGTGACGGTAAACTCGTGCGCCGGGTCTTTTTCAATTGCCCGGTGCAAGGCCATTGCCCCATGTCCGCCCTGGGAATAGCCCGTAACAAAAAGCTGGTCATTGGTTTGGATTTGGTTTTGCGCGCAAAACTGCTGCACCGCCCGCAACATGTCCATCGCCACCCAGGCTTCACTTTCCGCATGGACGTAAGGGTGAAAGCCTCTTGAAACATTGCCCAGTCCCAGGTAATCGGGCAACAGCGCCACATAGCCCAGGCCGGCGAACAATTGCCCGAACTGTCCTTCTCCATTGGTTACAACATTGATGGAAGGCACATCCTGCCTCGACCCGGAAGTGCCGTGTTGGTACACCAGGCGCGGGTATTTTTTGTTGGGATTGTCAGGCACCGCCAACAAACCGGTCACGGTATCCAGCACACCATGTACATCGGGGGAAGTGTAGGCGATTCGGTAATACTTGCAGCCGTATTGGATGAAAAGCAGGTTGTTGAATTGGGCATACAATTGTGCCTGGGTTTTGGCGCCAAGCAGGGTGGCTGAAATGAGGGTTTGAGATGAGCAGGAAAACGAAAGGGCTGCGCTCAGCAGCAAGAGGGTTACGCGCTTGTACATAAGGTTGATTTTTGGCCAATAAATACTATGATTTGCCTGATTTTAATGATTGACAATGATTGATTTAACTGATTTTGAATTGATTAAAAACATCGGCTTGTAAAAAAACTGGCGGCGGAAGGTATAAAAAGAATGATGAATTTGGGTATTGTCGAAATGCTTGGTCGACCTAGCCATAGATTATGCCGCCAACTGTTCCAGCACCCGCAGCACCGCTTTTAATCCTCCCCGAAGATCATCCTGTACTACAATAAGCTCTTTGGTTGTTTGTTTCAACGAAAGCCCCATCATCCGTCCGTTTTTTTGAATAAATGCCATCGTATTTTGAAAACGCTCCGTTTCAAAAAAGGAAGATTGTGGGTCGCCCAGGAAGTAGCAGCGCAGTTTGCCGCCTTTCAGGATCAGGCGGTCAAAGCCTATTTTTTTACACAACCATTGAAGGCGCAATCCGTCGAACAAGGCGTTCACTTGTTTGGGTATTTTTCCAAAACGGTCTTCCAAACGCTTGGCGTAGGCTGCTATCCCGTCTTCACTTTCAATGGTATTTAATTCCGTGTACAAACTTAAGCGCTCCTGGATATTGCTTACGTACTCATCCGGGATCAGCATTTCCACATCGGTCTCGATGGTCACATCGCGCACATACGAGCCGCGCTGGGCAATTTCTTCCTTGAAAACATCCTTGAAATCAGATTCCTTCAATTCCTGAATGGCCTCGTCAAGGATTTTCTGATAGGTTTCAAAACCGATATCGGCGATGAAGCCTGACTGTTCGCCGCCAAGTAAATTGCCCGCTCCACGGATGTCAAGGTCGCGCATCGCCACGGCAAATCCTGAGCCCAGGTCGCTGAACTCTTCGATGGTTTTCAAGCGCTTTCGAGCTTCCTGGGTGAGCACCGACATCGGTGGCGCAAAGAGATAACAATAGGCTTTTTGGTTGGATCGACCCACACGTCCCCTCAACTGGTGCAGGTCGCTCAATCCAAACATATCTGCCCGGTTGATGATAATGGTATTGGCATTGGGTATGTCGAGTCCCGTCTCGATGATGTTGGTGCAGGCCAGCACGTCGAATTTCTGATCGATAAAATCAACCAGTACCTTTTCCAGGTCGTCGGTATTCATTTGACCATGTGCCATGGCTACATCCACCTCGGGGCAGAGGCGTTTCAAGCTTTCGACAATACCAGGCAGGTCGAGTACCCGGTTGTGTACAAAAAACACCTGCCCACCGCGTTTCACTTCAGTCATGATGGTTTCACGAATGAGGTCTTCGTCGAATACCCGAATTTCAGTTTGAATGGCCTGACGGTTGGGCGGTGGTGTGCGGATCACGGACAGGTCGCGCGCAGCCATGAGGGAGAATTGCAGGGTGCGTGGAATGGGCGTGGCCGTCAGGGTCAAAGTGTCCACATTTACTTTCAACGAACGCAGTTTTTCTTTGCTGGCGACACCAAATTTTTGCTCTTCATCGACGATCAGCAAGCCTAAATCTTTAAAAACCACGTCTTTACTCAACAAGGCATGGGTGCCGATGATAATGTCCACCTTGCCGGCTTTGAGGTTTTCCAACACTTCTTTCTTCTCCTTTGCCGATCGGAACCGGTTGATATAGTCCACCGTGACCGGAAATTCCTGGAGACGCTCCGAAATTGTTTTGGCATGTTGTAAAGCCAGGATGGTAGTAGGCACCAGGATCGCTACTTGTTTTCCATCGCAAACTGCCTTGAACGCAGCGCGAATTGCCACTTCGGTTTTACCAAATCCGACATCCCCACAAATAAGCCGGTCCATGGGGTATTCCTTCTCCATGTCGGCTTTGACATCATTGGTGGACTTTATTTGGTCGGGCGTGTCTTCGTAAATAAAGCTTGCCTCCAGTTCATTCTGTAAATAACCATCGGGGGTAAAGGCATGGCCCTTGGAAGCGCGGCGGCCAGCGTACAATTTGATCAATTCCGCCGCAATATCCTTGATTTTCTTTTTGGTGCGGTTTTTCAGCTGTTTCCAGGAATCCGAACCGATCTTGGACAAAGCAGGCGGAGTACCTTCCTGCCCAATAAACTTTGCGATTTTGTGCAGCGAGTGGATGCTGACGTACAAAATGTCGTTGTTTTTGTAGATCAGCCGCACCGCTTCCTGCATTTGGCCTCCAATGTCGATTTTCTGCAAGCCTGCGAATTTGCCTATACCATGATCGATATGTGTCACAAAATCGCCCGGCGCCAGTTCGCGCAAGAGCCGGGTATTCAGGGATTGTTCTTTGGAAAAGCCTTGACGTATCTTGTACTGGTGGTAGCGCTGAAAAATCTGGTGGTCTGTGAGTACGGCAATCTTTAAATCATCATCTACAAACCCTTCATGGATGGCGGTATTGACGGGCAAAAATTCCACCTTAGCCTTCAATTCTTTAAAAATGGTGGCCAGTCGGTCAAATTGCTTGGGGTTGTCGGAACATATATAGGTCTCGTATCCCGCTGCCTTGTATTGGTGCATTTGCCGGATCAACAAATCAAAATTTTTGTTGAACGACGGCTGCGGCTGGGAGTGGAAGATAATGGTTTCGACACCGGGACTTATGGAGGACATATTTTTTTCTTAATGCGCAAAGGTAAGATAAAGGTGCCGTTCCGCTGGAACGGATGCAATATGTGCGGCGCCCCTGGGGGGCTACAAAGGTGCCGTTCCGCTGGAACGGATACGATGTGTGCGGCGTCCTGGGGGGGGAGAAAGGTGCAGCTACGCTGGAAGGGCAGAAAAGCATATCCATTTATTATTCCAATAAATCT
>CAYVPM010000118.1:0-7196 GCA_964453475.1 uncultured Saprospiraceae bacterium
AGCCTGGCATCAGTTGGTATTCACCTTCAAAAGGTTTGAGTTGTGCTTCCGAAAGTGCTATTTCCTGGCGGGCGGCTGGCATTCCTTTATCCGTTTTTGTCCATAAATTGTTTTCAGAAACCTTGTCGCTGACACTTGCCTGCAGCACTTTTTTTGCTCCTGTTTTTTCCCGTATGAAGGTAATGCGGGCAAGGGAGTTTTCAAAGAAAAACTGGTCGGGGCCATAGGGTATTATCTTGAATTTGTTGCCACCGGTGCGCATGGAGTGTAAGTGCCCGTCTTCCAAACTAATGACCCGCTGTTCTTTTTTGTCATTTTCGTAAACGCCTACATATTGTTCCAAATCCTTAGCCTTCAGGGTAATTGGCGTTGGCTGAAATGGTTTTCCGAGTACCAGCGTTGCAATTTTCGGTGTAAGTTGGCTCGGCGGCTCACAGTCGCAATTGGTCAGGATCGCGATGCAGATTCCTTCCTGCGGCAAATAAGCCAAATCGCTGAGGAATCCGTGAATACCGCCACCATGTTCTACGGTAGGGCTGCCTAAAATATTGCCGAATTGCAGGCCATAGCCATAGTGGGTATTCGTTCCATCAGGAAGGATGTATGCCGAAGTGGCTTTTTTTAGCGATTCTGGCTTGATGACTTTCCCGCCATGCAAGGCGCGCGTCCAAATAGTGAGGTCTTCCACTGTCGACAGCAGTGAACCTGCCGCATAAGGCTGGGTCATACTCAAAAAGTCAGCATTGGCGTAAGTACCCGCCACATCTGCCTGGGAATAACCTGTTGCCCGGTTTTTTATCAGGGGTTTTGTGTCGCCGTAATAGGAGTTTTTCATACCCAGGGATTTGAAGAAATGCTCCGTGACGTATTCGGCATAGGTCTGCCCCGACACCTTTTCGATAATCACCCCGAGCAAGACATAACCCGAATTGTTGTAGCGCCATTTGGCATCCGGCTCAAAATCCATCGGCTCGTTTTTGAAATAATCGACAAGTTCAAGGGGTGTAAAATCTTTGCGATGTGCTTGCCCATCCCATTTTTCCAAACCGGTGTAACTTTTGATCCCCGATGTATGGGTCAACAGGTGTTCGACGGTGATTTTTTTGCCCTGGGTTGGGTATTCGGGCAAAAACTTGGTCAGGTCATCCTGAAGCGAGAGCTTTCCTTGTTCCATCAGTTGCAAAATAGCGGCTGCTGTGAACTGCTTGGTGACCGAACCGATTCGAAAAACGTGGTCTGTTCGGAGTGGCACGCCCAGCTCCAGGTTGGCCATTCCGTACGATTTTTCAAATATCGTTTCGCCATTGCGGGATACCAAAACGGCAGCACCGGGGCCCTCAACTTTGAAATGTTCTTGAAAAAGTTTGTCGATGCCGTCAATAATTTTCGGGTCGAATTTTTGGCCCGAGAGGCTTGACAGGGAAAGGAAAAGACTGATAATCAGCAAGAAAATTGGAGATCGTTTCATGTGTAGCTTAATAATTTAAAATTGTTAAAGCAGGCAATACCTACCTAAGGGCAATGAAAAGAACATCTCCACTAAATACTCAGGATTTTCGACCAATATTAATCCGGGAAATACCGGCATAGAACATTTGTCGAATTTGGATACGGCAAAACACAAAAATTTGCTGCAGCACAAAAACAAACAGGATCAACAAGGCAGATGTCATTCCGGTCAACGCTTCTGCAAAAAAATAAAAGAGCAGCAGCAAGAGTTGAAGCCCGATAAAGCCAGCCATGAGCGCCATGAATGAAGTCCTGTTTTCCCGGAATACCCGACGTCCCGCTCGAATACTTACAAAAACCGAACTACCCGTTTCCAAATGCTGCAGCCGGCTCAGCACCGACCAAACGAACAGTTCTACAAAACCGAGCAACCAGAGCGCTACGATCAAAATGACCAGCCATACCGCGTACTTTTCGGAAGGGAAATATTGCAGCGAAGGCTGAAAAAACATGGCTATGGGCAAAAAAAGCAGTATTGTCCACAAGGCCGCCAGGAGCAGGAAAACCAGGCTTATTTTCAAAAAAGCGAAAAAATTGGCAGCGCCATTTTTCCAAAATTCAATCCATGATGCGCGCTCGGGTGCATACACACAGTACAACAGCCCCCCATCCGTAAAGACCGAAAAAAACAACCAGGCCAGCAACAACCAGCGCAATTGGCCGATCAAAGGGGTGATTGAAGCCCCGTGCACCTTCAAAAAATCGGTGATGACTGTGTGGTCATAATTTAGCAGCAGTTTGTTGATTTCCAGCGATTGGCCAATGGAGGCCTGCATCACATCGTACACCTGTATGCCCACCGTGAGCGCCAGGCACAATTGTAAAAAATACACGATGCTGGCAATACGCCACTGGCGGGTAGCCACTTTAATACTGTACCTAAAAACGCCTTTCAAAATTATCCTGTTATACTATGATTAAAGTGATTTGAATGATTTGAGTGACCTCCTACGCCCTGAAAAAGGGCTTCGGCGGGTAAAAAACAAACCCCTGATTTTACAGTGATTGTAACATTCATTCAGCCACGACCACGTTGTGTTGACTAAAAATTATCAAGCAAAAATAGTAAAATCCGCTAAAGAACTCCCCCCTGGCAACATCTTTGCAGCGCCAAGTCCAAGGCCATCACTATCAAAATTAGCCCTTTAAACACATTAGCCCGTTAAAAATGCAATTTTACAGCCTCCACAACAAAGCGCATTCCGTAAATTTTGAAACCGCAATTGTAAACGGTTTAGCCCCCGATGGCGGCTTGTATTTCCCTGCATCAATTGAGCCGTTGCCCCGAACTTTTTTTGAAGAAATCGGTCGTTTCAAGCACACGGAAATAGCTTTTCATGCCATTCAACAATTTGTGGGCGACGCCATCCCAGCACCTACCATGCGCCAAATACTGGACGAAACCCTGAACTTTGATTTTCCGTTGGTGCCGCTGGGCGATAAAATATATGCGCTGGAATTGTTTCACGGCCCAACCTTGGCGTTCAAAGATGTGGGCGCCCGATTCATGTCGCGTTGCCTTGGTTATTTCAACCGGCACAGCAAGCGCGAAGTTACCGTGCTGGTGGCTACTTCGGGCGATACGGGAAGTGCTGTGGCCAACGGTTTTTACAAGGTTCCAGGCGTTAAAGTGGTGATTCTGTATCCCAGCGGCAAAGTGAGCCCTATTCAGGAAAAGCAGCTTACTACCCTGGGTGAAAACATTACGGCCCTGGAAGTTGACGGCGTTTTTGACGATTGCCAGGCATGGGTTAAAAAAGCTTTCAACGATCCCAGCCTCAAGCATGTATCGCTCAGTTCTGCCAACTCCATCAATATTGCACGCTGGCTGCCCCAGATGTTTTACTATTTTTTCAGCTACGCAGCCCTGAAAAACCAGAAAAAGCCCATGGTTGTCTCCTGCCCCAGCGGCAATTTCGGCAATATCTGCGCGGGTATGCTGGCTAAAAAACTGGGATTGCCCATACAGCATTTCATTACCGCCCAAAACGCCAACAACACCGTGCACCGCTTTCTGAAGACGGGCCAATATGCTCCTTTACCCACCATCCCCACCCTGGCAAACGCCATGGATGTAAGCGACCCCAGCAACTGGGTGCGCATCCTCGAATTGTGCGGGGACGACAGCGCCGTCTTGCACCGCCTATTGTCGAGCTACAGCTATTCCGACCAGGAAAATCTGGATATCATGCAAAAGATATACGCACAATACGGCTACATCGCCGACCCGCATGGCGCTTTGGGCTTTGAAGCCCTGCGGGAATACCTGGAAAGCAGCCCGGAAAGTATTGGCGTGTTTTTAGAAACAGCACATCCCGTAAAATTTGTGGACACTATTGAACGCGCACTGGGTATCACACCGACTATTCCCCATGAAATTGAGGCTGTGTTGCAAGGAGAAAAACGCGCTGTGCGCATATCAAGCTATGCGGAACTGCAGCATCTTTTGGGCGCTATGGAATAAACTCCAACAGGTTGTTGCGCACCGCATAAATGACAAGGCCGGCAGTATTCCGGGATCCTGTTTTTTCCAGTAGGTTGTTGCGGTGGCCATCTACGGTCCTTACGCTCAAAAAAAGCTTATCGGCGATTTCCTGGGTGGTGTATTCCTGGCAAATATATTCCAAGATTTCCCGTTCCCTGGGGGTCAAGGGGGACTTGGGGTCGTAGTTTTTTTCTTGCTTGTGGTTCATGCCCGCGTGAATGGCGCGCAGCACCGACTCATTGAAGTAAAATCCCTTGCTTTCAACTGCTTTTACAGCATCGACAACCTCGGAAAGTTCAGAGTTTTTTACAAGGTAACCATTTACGCCTTCCCCGACCATGTGCACGATATGGCGCTCCTCGCTGTGCACGGAAAGAATGATGATCTTGATGTCTGGGAAAAGTTTTTTGAGTTGGCGGGTGGTGTCCAGCCCGTTCATGACGGGCATTGTAAGGTCGAGCAGCACGACATGAGGTGTCGGTGCAGCCAAGTACAGCCGTTCAAGCAGTTCTGCACCATTGGCAGCCTCGACATTGACTTTAATGCCCTCAAAACAGTTCAAAAGGGATACCAAGCACTCACGGAACAAGCTCTGATCCTCTGCGATACCCACAAAAATATTATCATTCACCATATTAACTGGGTTCCAGGGGGACAGTAACGATTGTTTTCATGCCTTTGCCCGCTGCGCTGTGCCATTCAATACTGGCCTGTATATGGCTGGCACGCGCCTCAATATTCTTCAAACCCAAACCTTTGCTTTCTTGCAAAATAGCCAAGTCGAAGCCTTTTCCATTGTCTTCGTATCGAAAACAAGCTGCTTTCTCCGAACGCGTCAAAGATAAAGTAATTTTTGTTGCTGCAGAATGTCGTATAGCATTATTGATTAATTCCTGGGCCATGCGGTAAATACCCAGCTCCGGTTTTTGTCCTAATCGCGGAAAATCGGCCGGGGCATCAAATTCAAGTTCCAGTTCCGGGGTGTTGTTTTTCTGGCAAAGGCTTTCCAGGGCATCTGCAAGGCCAAACATTTCAAGGGCTGGTGGCGCCATCGCATGAGAAATCCGCCGCACCGAACCAATGCCGCTATCAATTATTACCCGACTTTCGGCAACTATGTGTTCGTTCTGCCCAGCAGCATCCAATTGATTTATTTTGAGTTTTAAGGTAGAAAAGATACCCCCCAATTCGTCGTGCAGGTCGGCAGCGATCCGTTTCCTTTCTGCTTCCACTTGTTCAATGTTGTTGTGGAGAAGTTCTTGTTGGTAGTTTGTTTTCAGCTCGCTGAGTATCAGTTGCTGGTGCAACACTTTTTTTTGATAGAAAAAGAAAAAAACGACAACAGCCCCGGCAAGAAGCGCCAGGGTAAACATTCCAACAAACAGAAAAAGGTAGACATCTAATTGGCCTTCCATAGTGCAACAGTAATGAGAAAGTACAGCAACATGCTAAACAGTGCATGAAAAGCCCAAATGTACATGCTCAAAACTTGATTGATGCCAATTATGTAGTTGCTAAATGCAAATAGCAGCACTCCGCCTGAAAAATAAAGCAAAAACCCGGTGTTTACCCAAAACACCGGGTCTTGACCCAATTTTTCTATTTTCATCTCCGTGAGCGTTTTATAGCACCAGATCAGGCATAAAATGATCACCAGCAAGCCTTCCAAGCTGCGCGCATAAGTATTAAAGGTGCTTATATCCTGCAAAAAGATGCTACTGAGCACAGCCATCGTCAAAAATAATATCCCAGACCAAACAAACACTTTTCGGGGGATGTAATTGGCCATTGTGAAACTGTAAAAGCGCAAGATTATGGCAAACTCCAACGGGGTGTAGATGTGCAGCACCCAGAGGTTGTTCTGGTTTCCTTTTTTTACTATTGAAGCGAAAAGTTGTACGATGGCGCCCAAAAAAACATAATAGGCAATATACTTCATGGCCTGGTTTAAATGCCGAAACCGAAGAATCGCCACAAACAGCGGAATCGCCACGAAAAGCGATCCTGCTGTCATAATTAATTTGGGCAATGCCATCATAATCCTTTAGGTCATCTAAGGGTTCTTAAGGCATAATGCCCGTGTACAAAGGGCTGTTTGTATCGCAGTTCGGGGGACAGGGATTGCAAAAATCGTATGTTCCGCTGATTTGCTCTCCTTTTACAGTCGGGTTGATGATGTCATTCCCATTGGCATCCACGGCAACCAGCGCCAATTTTTCCACCCCGTTGTCGAGGCCAAAATACAAGCGAATGGAGTTGGTTCCGGCCTCTAGCAACATGTCATTTATTTCATCAACATTAATCTGGAAAGCTTTGATGGAGTTAGCGTTGGCGTTGCGCCAGGCTGTCGTCCAATTTACTGCGGTTTGTAACGGGATCAGATAAGAACTCTGTGGCATAATCAGTTGGAATTTAATGTGAAATGACTAATACGCTTCAAATATATGTTTAAAATCCAAATAGATACATTGCCTGGAATTCGTTTTTTTCCAAAACAGGTATTTATACGGGGTATCACGGGTAAGAATACGTGTTTTGGTAAACCCGCATTAATGCGCTTGCCTGTTAAGTACTGATTCAAGCACCTTTGTACCAACAAATTACCACCGGTTGAAGGCCTGATTTTCAGCGCGTGGCGCCTTCAACGACTTGAAAGAATCAGTCATTTCGGGGTCAGCTCCAGCCCCCCGCAAACAACCAAAGATATTTAATGGAAGGAAGATTTATAAGGGGGCGATGCAACATTAGCCCCCTTATTTTAACTTTTTTCAAAATATCCAAAAAAGATTATATTTGCCGAAACAATCTTTCACATTAAAATAACTAAACTATGGATGCTTTTATTGGACAAATCATGTTAGTTGGCTTTAACTTCGCCCCGAAGGGGTGGTCAATGTGTCAAGGCCAAATTATTTCCATCTCCCAAAATACCGCACTTTTTTCCCTGCTTGGAACCATGTACGGTGGCGATGGCAGAACCACTTTTGCCCTACCCGACTTGCGTGGCCGCGCAGCTATTGGCATGGGCCAAGGGCCCGGCTTAAGCGATTATGACCAAGGTCAAGTTGGCGGTGTTGAAACGACCACGCTCACTAGCGCCCAAATGCCCGCCCATACCCACGCGCTGCAATTGAGCGCTGCCGTACAGATTTCTACCGCCAACCCCAGTACTGACGAAGCCGCTAATGGTTTTTTGGCCAAC
>CAYVPM010000119.1:0-7166 GCA_964453475.1 uncultured Saprospiraceae bacterium
CCGTACTGAGCGTTGGTCCATTTGTTCACCTCTGCCTGGTATTGGGCGCTGGTGAGGTTGTGCCGCAAAATGTAGGGCTGGGCGAAGGTGCTTGAAACCAAAAGCATCAATGCGAAGAGGAAAATGCTCCTGTTTGTCATCAGGTTTTGGTAAGCCAGGAATAAGAAATCAAGGTTTCCCTGGAATGAGGTTTGAAATTGCTTTTTCATTGTTTAGTTAAGACTTTAGGTTTAAAAATGTGGATGGTTGCATGAAAATGGCTGGCTACGAGGGCGCAGCTTGTTAAAATTTGAGCAATGAATTGGGTTAGGTGAACGACTTATTGGTCTTTTTTGGCCGGAGCTTTTGTTGGCTTGGGGCTCGGCGATGCGGGTTTTGCCGTTTTGGCGGCGGGCGTTTCGGGTTTTGTCAGGGCTTTCGAGGAAGCTGGTGTTGTGGTCTGCTGTTTTGCTTGGGCGGGGTTCGGCTCTGTAGGTGACCAGTCTTCGTATTTGAACGAAGTGGAATCGCTCGAAAAGTTGTTTTCTTGTGGCAACTCGAAATCCTGGTTGCTGTTCCCCGGGGCATTGTCATTAATCGGGAAATTGCTGATGGCCTGATTCATTTTTTGGAGCTGTTGGTCGAGGGGATCTTCTGTCCTTGGCTGGTTGATGTTCAGCTCGCTGCTTTTTTCAAACTTTTCATAAGGAGATGCGCTACCCGAAAGCTCGTCCCAGTAGCGCCAGCGATAGGGTTGCACGAGATTTTCCTGCAAATGGGCTTCGGTGTACTGGCGGGCTTCGCGTTTGATTTCAGCAAAATAGTTTGTCAGGCCCTTGGTAAGTCCAATTAACTCCACAACGAGCAGCAACACGGCACTGCCGACGATTTCCTCGTCCTCCCCTGCGGAAGCATCGGCCAGAACTTGCTGGAAATTGGCTGCGTAGAAATCTGACAAATCCTGGAGTTTGTAGCGCAATCCATCCGAATACATCTCGGGGAATTCGGCGATGCTTTTCAGTTTTTTACCGTTGAGGAAATCCTGCTTGACGCCTTCGATAAGCTGGTTGGCACGCGAAGCCGTTTGGTCGTAAGCCGTGCGCAGTCGGAAAATATCCGAGGTTTTCATTTGGTCTTTGCGGGATTGTACGCCAATGGCGGCACTTTCCGCTTCGATGCGCAGGTCGCGGTATTTTACCATAAATTCCGTGTTCAGGAATTTCGACAGGGCGGGGCCTACTTTTTTATTGGGCTGTGCGATGGCGTTGGCGCTCAGAAACAGCAGCAAGATCAGGTGGAAGAGTTGTTTGTTCATGATGGGTGATTTTTTTCGCTTTTGAGAAGATGTGTGTTGAGCGAAAAAAATGTACCCAAGTGCAATTGGAAAAATTGTAGGATGAAGCATACGCGTGGGAAATGCAGGTAGCACCGCCTTCAGGCGGTCCGGAAAATGCCCTTTAAGGCGCTATTCCATGTTATTACCAAAAATGTTAAAAATTTGGAAGCGACCTAAAAAAATGTAACTTGTATTGATTTTGCTGGCAAAGGCCTTTTATCTGAGATACGCCACAAATCACAGGCCTGTTTTTTTAATCCATCCTTCAAATTACGCGCTTATTGTTACGGTATTAGGGTATTGGAATCTTGTGAGAATTTGGGCTACCGCCCAGGAGGCATTCAACCTGACCGGAAATATTTATCAAGTTCCCGATCAATTCGAGCCTGCACCTTCCATTGTGAATGGGAAATTCGACTTTCTGATTGACCCTGAGAACCCTGGAGGCGGAGGAGGCTCTGGGCCAGGTTCAGGTGAAGGTGGTGGTGGATCTGACTGTAACTGCCCAATTCCAGACAATGTTCGGAAACCCTCAGGGTGTGTTCAAGTTTTCGACAATATGCTTAACGGATGGGAGGGTGTCATCACTGTAGATGTGATTACTTCAAAAAGCCAGATTTTTGGCTTCGTTTTTCACCGCAAAACGGAGACAGACAACAACGGATGTTGGATGATCAACCACAAATATTATGGGAAAATCCACGTTTGGGTGCGTTGGGAGAACGCAACATGCGACATTAAGACGATGGATGGTGACCTTGACCTGTGGGGCTACACTTTTTCAAGAAAGGCACATATCGGGTCTTTCTGGGGGCCAAATTTCAATAACCTCCCGATCATGTTTAATTTTACGAATGCGATAAATACCATCGCTTTTCGAAATTGGGTGGCATCAACTGCGAACAATGCAGTATTTGAATTTGGGGGCTTTGTGGCCTCTCAGGGGATTGCAGGAAGTCTGCCGGGGGATTTGCAAATACTGGTTGACCCGTGGGGAGATGGTAATATAGGTTCTGCACCTATGTTGGACAAAATGGGATTTGTTCAGCAAATAATCTTAATGGGCACACCACAAGCACTTTTTGCGGGAGTATTCAATGTTTTGAGCCTGAGCCCCATTTTCACCCCACCGCTCATACCTTTAGCCGAGTGGCTTGTGGTATTTGCTCCTGACATTACGCTTAATTTGAGCAATGCAGGGGAGGTTAATGCTGATTTCGATATGGAGCCAATAATAGCAATCCGGGAGACCCTAATTTTAATACATGGCGGGCAAGGTTAGAAAGGAATTATGCATGGGCTGTAGATGATGATGGTGAAGCTCATATTCCGTGGGGCTGGTTGTGGGACATACAAGATGACAACACAACCAATCCTGTAAATGAGGTGGAAAATCTTAACGTTACCGACAGGGTTACTGGAATAACCCAGGCTGAAATTTTCAGCCAGATGACCTCTTCTATGAAATCAATGCCAGACTTAAAAAACGCATTCATTCCCTTCCTGCCACCAGGGATCACAAGTGATCAATACAATCTTCTAAGTGAAGCTTATGGATTTTAGCTATAGTCAACGCAGGGTGGTTGTGAATGCTGGATTTTTACAATTATTGTAAAATCAGGCAATTGTTTTTTACCCGCCGAAGCCCTTTTTCAGGGCGTAAGAGGTCACTCAAATCATTCACAATCACTTTATCACAATATAACTTTTAACCAGACAGATCGGCTTAAACAAGTCGATCTGTCCAAATAACAATCGATAATGAAATCATTCTTTTATTTGTTCGTCACGTTACTTGTTTCCTTGAGCAGTTGTAATGGTTTCAAAGATGACTGTACTGGGAGCCTTCAATTTGATTTGCCGTTACAAGCTTATGGCATAAAAGACACCCTTTATTTGGGCGATACGCTACGTGTGAAATTAGCAATACCCGACAAATTAACAGAACGTTTTTCGGGTAGAGAATATGACTTTGTAGACTATAATTTTAAATTAGTTACCTACATTGGCAGAATTGATACTTTACCTACTGGAACCGATTCTAAAGGCACATTTGATTGGACAACACTTCAAGGTGAATCTCAATACTTTGGAAATGTTTTTATTGTACATCTCTCCTATTCCGACCATACCTACCACTACGAGGTACTCATTACCCCCAAAAGAAAAGGTTTGTTCATTTTTGGTATGAATAGCGATTTTGGCAATACAAGCCCATTGGAAAAATTAGATGGTCCCTGTTCCAAAGAACCGGTTGAAGTTTTTATGAAATTGGAAAATGACACAAACACAAATTTCGAATTTTTGCAACTAAGTCCGGAACCCGTTTACAAAAATTTAAACAGGCAACGTTTTGACGAATTTGCCGGTTTTTGTTTTTTTGTGCGATAGGCAGGACCAATCGGGAATTAGATCATTCAGCAGGATTTTAATGTTGCATGTAGCCATCAATGTATCTGATGGCTGCCTCATCAGGAATGAGACCCGCGTATGGCGCAGTCGGAGCTTATGTGCCTATAAAGGAAAGGGAGGATATGGGAAACCTACACCCGTGAGAGGGGGGAGGAGTGCAATATCCCTCTCCGATTTCATTTTTTAATATTCTGACAATAAGATTATGAAAATTCCTTTTCTGCCTATTGCTTTTTTTGCTGCCTATTGGCTCAAAACGCACAAAGCCAAAAACAAGATTATGTTTGGCCGCTTGGCCTGGGCCCTGATAAGGCTGGCTTTTGGCAACTTTACCCAGGTACATCTTGCGTAGAGGTTGCAACAATTCCAAATCGTCGTGTCGTTGTGAGAAACCTTTTTTAAGCAATAGCGCGCTCTATCCTTAAAAAAAACAATTGATCATAACCCGAAATCTGCTCTTTTCGGCGCTGGTAGTATTTTTCAGTAACTAAGTTGGTTCACCACTAGCGCCCTAAAGGGCTTTTTTCGGGCGGCCTGAAGGCCGTGCTACCTCGTCTTTCCAAAATAATCCAGCACCAAATAACAAAAAGCCTTCACCCCCAATTTCATCCCGCTTTCATCCACAAAAAAATCAGGCGTGTGGTGCGCAGGCGCTTTCAGCTCGTCGCCGCCTTTGGGCATACCGCCCAGAAAAAAGTAGAAACAGGGAATTTTTTGTGCGAAAAAGCCGAAGTCCTCTGCGCCGGTTTTGGGTTTGTGTTCCGCTACCTGGCTGGCGCCGGCGGCCTCGCGCAGGGAAGGCAGGGCCCAGGCTGTCAGCTCGGGGTTGTTATAGGTGACAGGTGTTTTGTTGTCGATGCGGACTTCCGCCGTTGCACCGCCGCTTTCTGCAATTTTGGTGGCTGTGAGTGCTATTTTATGGTAAATCTGCCGTTGCATAGCCGTGTCGAGGGTGCGAATGGTGCCCACCATTTCAGCTATTTCAGGGATGATGTTGGCGCGCACCCCGCTCACAATCTTGCCCACGGTCACCACGGCTGGGAATTCGGTGAGATTTACCTGGCGGCTGACGATGGTTTGCAGTCCCTGGATTATCTCCGCGCTCACCACGATGGGGTCGATACCACTCCAGGGCGCGGAGCCGTGCGATTGCTTGCCGTGCACAGTGATGTAAAACCAGTCGGATGCAGCCATAGCGCCACCGGAACGGTATTTGATCTGGCCAACTTCGGTGCTGGAATTGATGTGCAGGCCAAACATCACCTCCATTTTGGTATCAGCGAGCAACCCTTCTTTGATCATCAGGGGCGCTCCACCCTCTTCGCCTTCCGGCGGGCCTTCTTCAGCGGGTTGGAACACAAACACGACCGTTCCGGCGAGCTGGGCCTTCATTTTGGAAAGCACTTCGCCCACGCCCATGAGTATGGCTACGTGCATGTCGTGCCCGCAGGCGTGCATGACCCCAACTTCTTCCTTGTTGTAGGTGCCTTTTACCACCGATTTAAAGGGCAGATCGACGCGCTCCGTCACGGGCAGGGCATCCATATCAGCGCGCAGGCCGATTACCGGGCCTGGCTTGCCGCCTTTCAGGATGCCTACAACACCGGTGATGGCGATGCCCGTTTTCACTTCCATGCCCAATGCACGCAGGTGGGCCGCCACTTTTTCGGCGGTTCTGAATTCCTGGTTGGACAGTTCGGGGTTTTCGTGGAAATCGCGGCGCCATGCGATAAGTTTTGCTTCGACGGCATCGATTACCGGGTCTGCCTGGCGTTTGAGGGCAGACTGGGCGAAGGCTGGCATTAAGAAAAACAGGCTTAGGAAAAGGATGGCGATTTGTCTCATGTACGTTTGTTTGGGGCTAAAGTAGCAAAACCTGAGGTTGCGAAAGCATATTACTTATACATCAAAACATTATTTATATCTTGGCATCTGTCTTTCTTTAACAAACAATGAAAATCACATGCAAAACAATCAAAATCCAGACATCCCGGCCGGATGGAAGGGCGGATTCCTAAAAGACCACGATGAATTTGCCTACCCGACACCCGACCTTCGTTCCTTGCCTTTGTTGGACAACATGGCCAACATCGACAAACTCCAACGCCAGCAGGCAGTATTGTGGCCCGAGTTCAGTTGGGAAACTCAAAAGGGCCATCCCGACCCCAAACGCTGTTTTCAGATGTTCGCCCCTGATATTTCCCGGATCGGGTACACCGATGAAGGGCGGGTATATTCCATTATTTGCCCCCAACAGGGCGTATGGGTCAAGAATGAAGTCTGCCTGAATGTGGAAGTCACCGTTACCGGACAAAGAGGTTGGGTGGATGAGCCGACCCGGGAGCTTGCCGCTGATATGACCGTGGAGGGCAAGATTTGGTTTAGTCCGAAACAAGGGCGTCGGGGGAAGTTGATCTGGGCAGCGCTGCAATTTCTACCCCATCCCTACCCCTTAAGCAAGGCTAAGGCCATCCGGGTAGCGACCCATATCCCCGGAAACCCAAATCAAGGCTTCTTCCCGCTTATCAAAGGAGAAACTACCTTTTTTAAAAGCCCCGACTTTGCCCGCCATACCGACGTAGCATGGACAGTGGCGCACCTGGAAGTTGAAATCGGAACGCCAATACCGACTGGCGATGCCAAAGTGGACAGGTTCAACCACATCATCATGAAGGCGTTCAACCTGTCGTCCGGCAATATGCTGCAACCGGGCAACATACTGACCTGGAACGTTTGGTTTACTCCGCCTGCACTGGTCGATCAAATTGAATGGAAGAACCACGCAGAAAAATGGCGGGAATCGATCGATGCCCACCATGGTTCGCCAGATGGAGAAGGTTCGAAAGCGCGCTTCGCGGATGGCAGCGACTTTAGCCCCATCAAAGAGTTGGAGGCGGATGTTCTGAACGATTTGTTTCAGGAAATTGAACCTTTTTTAGGGAAGGTAGAAGAAACAATTTTTCAAAAGATCAAGTCGTTTTTTGAAAAAATATGGCGTTTTTTTGGGGGATAATCCTGTTTTTTTCTGAAAAATAAAGCATCAAGGCGGTGTTTTAAGGAGAAACGCCAGTGGTTCCAGCATCAACATCGCTGCTGCGCCTGATGGTATTTATTTGCTGAAAATACAGATAGGAAATAACTTGTATTCGACAAAAGTGCTAAAGGAATGCGGGCAAAAGCCAAACATTCCTTTAAAACCTTATGGCCACAAACACACTACCCGCTACAAGCAGTATAAATAAAAACAGCATGCCGGCCAGATAGCCCATACCGATGCCCGGTCCCTGCGTGCTGTATGCTTCCAGCCCTTTTTCGAGCACGAAATGCCCGCCAAAAATTCCGGCGATCCAAACCCGCAGCAACAGCCAGCTTTTTTCGATGCCCGGCACGTACCAAAGGGCAAATACCAGCAGCGAAGCCAGCGGCACGTAGGCGTAAA
>CAYVPM010000120.1:0-7155 GCA_964453475.1 uncultured Saprospiraceae bacterium
CCAGACCCTCGGCGTTATTGCCGGTGATGATGTGGTTGTTCAGGTTGTTGAACGGGTGGATGTTGTTGATGGCCACCGGCAAATTGGTGCCAGGCACCCTGGCAATGTTGGTAGGGGTAGGGTAGCCCGGGCCCTGGATAAAAAAGCCAAAAATATCGTTGAACTGCGTGCAGGAATATTCAGGGTATTCCTCCGAGGCAAAGCAATACCTGAAGCGCAGGGTGTCGGAAGTAGGAATGAAGGTAATGGTGTAAACAGCCACATCGCGCACGGCAGCCGAGGCGATGGTGGACAGGTTTGCGTCTGTTGCTGTGCTTCCGTTGCTGTTGCTGGCAAAGGAGCCCCCCAGGTCTGTCGGGCCGAAACCGATGACCGGTTTGGCAGCATACCCGGTTGTAAGCAGAATGCCTCTGTCGATGCCGATGGATTGGGTACCACCTGAAAAGTAGCCGACTGCCCTTTGTGCGCCGCTGAAATTGATGTTGGTGACATCCACCCCGTTGCCTAAAAACACATTGGAAATTAAGGACTGTGGGGTGTAAGGCCCGCCGCCGGCAGCATCAATGGTTTGTAAAAACTGAGCATTTGCACTGTGGAAGAAGAGAAGAAATGGGGCAGCAAAAAAAAGCTTTTGGAATGTTGTTGTGCGATTCATCCGGTGAATTTAATTGGTTAGAGTCCAGCAAACTTTTCTGGAGATTAAAGCCCGGTATAGCGGATGAGCGGATTAAGATGTGTGTGTTTTCATTTGCACGCCGAAATGTACCAAGTTCCTGGAAATTAATCGGCTAAAACGCCGCAAGAAAATTTATTTTAACTTTCAGCACTTTAAAAACTGCTTCTCCATCCCTGAAATACTGCTTTTTATCTAATTTTTTGAAATGTTTTGCAGACTATTAAGGTCTTTGTGGTACAATAAACTACCGAAGCCGGCAACAACCACAAACTTCATTTCGCTATATCAATATGTCACAATTTGTAAAATTCTTGTTCGCCTCCTGCCTTGGCACTGCGCTCGCGCTAGGTTTGCTCACTTTCATCGGATTCAGCTGGCTGGTCGGCATGGCCAGTTCGGCTACTGAAAAGGAGACAGTAAGCATCAAACCCAATACCGTGCTTGAGCTCGATTTCAAACAGCCTATCCCAGAAAAAACAAACAACCTCCCGATGGAACCTTTTGATTTGGACAATGACCAGATTTTGGGACTCACAGATATGGTTGCGGCCATTCGCCGCGCCAAAGACGATGCGGACATCAAAGGCATTTATTTGAATGCGAGCATTTTGGCAGCGGGTAAAGCGACAACGACTACCTTGCGTCAAGCCATTGCAGATTTCAAAAGTTCCGGGAAATTTGTGATCGCTTACGCCAATTACTATTCTCAAGGCGCCTACTACCTGGCTTCAGTGGCCGATAGCGTCCTGATGAGTCCGCAAGGCGCCGTTGACTTCCGGGGCTATTCCAGCATGGTGCCTTTTTACAAGGGAATGTTGGACAAACTGGATGTGCAGATGCGGATTTTTTATTGCGGGAAATACAAAAGCGCGACAGAACCTTTCAGGCTCGAAAAAATGAGCGAAGAAAGCAAAATGCAAACCCGCGAATATTTGAAGGCCCTGAATGACATTCTCATGCAGGATGTGGCTGCCAGCCGCAATATTCCGGAGGCAGAACTGCGCAAGATCGCCGATCGCTTTGACGGGTTCAGCGGCGAAAAAGCGGTAAAAACCCGCCTGATTGACCGATTAGCCTATGAAGACCAAGTGTTTTCTTTGATCCGCTCAAAACTGGGCTTGAGCGAAAAAGACAAATTGAACCGCGTCGATATGGCGGATTATTTCAAAGCAAAGGGCAAGAAATTGGATCTCACCATAAAGGACAAAATCGCCGTGATTTATGCCGAGGGAAATATTATAGACGGTACTAAAGGTGAGGCTGGCGATATCTATGACGGTGAATACGTAAAAATAATTCGTAAAATCCGCAAAGACAACAACGTCAAAGCCATCGTGTTGCGCGTCAATTCGCCTGGAGGCAGTGCCCTTTCCAGCGACAATATCCTGCGCGAACTGGATTTGTGCAAGCAAGCCGGGAAGCCGGTGGTGGTCAGTATGGGCGACGTGGCCGGCTCCGGCGGTTATTACATTGCCTGCCATGCCGACAGCATCTTCGCAGAGCCAAGTACCATCACAGGCTCTATCGGCGTTTTCGGCATGATCCCGATTTTGGACAAAACCATGCGCAACAAGCTGGGGATTACCTATGATACGGTGCGGACCGGCAAATATTCTACATTTGGCACCCCGTTTTTTGATTTCTCACCGGAAGAAGCTGCCCTCATCCAGGAACGCGTGGATTGGGTTTATGCCGATTTCCTGAACAAAGTCGCTGCCGGCCGTAAGCGGAGTACCCAGGAAATCAATGAAATCGCACAGGGCAGGGTATGGGATGGCCGAAAAGCCAAAGAAATTGGCTTGGTGGATGACATCGGCGGCCTTGACCGCGCGCTGGCTTCGGCGGCAAAGCTTGCCGGCATAGAAAAATACCGTACGACGGAATTCCCGCAAACCATGTCCGGAATCGAGCAATTGATCGACAAGCTTACCAATAAAAAAGAACGGGACGATAGCATTCAATCCTGGATGATCCAGCAAGAATTGGCAGAAATGTACCCTGCCTACAAAGCGATGCGGGATATCCGGCGCAGTAAAGGGATTTTGGCTCGGATGCCTTTTGAGTTAATCACGAATTGATACCCTTATGATCTGAGGCTTTTTTGCCGCTCAGGTTTTCAAGTATCGCTTCGGCAGCCCGCATAGAAGCTCCTCCTTCACCGAGAAGCTTGCGCATTGCTGCATATTCCGCTTTCAAAGCCGCCGCTTTTGAAGGTTCCAGTATTTCACGGAGTGCAGCAATCAAATTTGATTCGTTCAAATCATGTTGGATCAATTCCCGAACCAATGGTTTGTCTGCAATCAGGTTCACGAGTGAAATGTACTTTACCTGTATAACCCATCTGGCAATTCGATAAGAGATCGGATTGCCAGCGTAACAAACAACCTGTGGCACATCAAACAGCGCCGCTTCCAGCGTAGAAGTGCCTGACTTGACAAGCGCCGCTGTTGCATGTTTCAACAATGGGTAAGTTTGACCTTGCGCCAGTTGCACATTGGGGTGGGCAGTCAGAAAGGGCTCGAAAAAACTGCTCGGCAAATTTTTCGCGCCAGCCACAACAAATTGATAGTCAGGGAAATGCTTGGTTGCCGTCAGCATTTCAGGCAATATTTTCCTTACCTCCTGTACCCTGCTGCCGGGCAACAGTACAATGGTTTTATTTTCTACAGTGCCTGGCTTTTCTACACCGGTTTCCATGGTGTTGATGGCATCCAGGAGGGGGTGGCCCACAAATGTTGCCGCTACGCCGTGCTTCCGGTAAAACGCCTGTTCAAAAGGCAGGATGACCAGCATCAAGTCCACATCGCGTTTGATGTCTTGAACCCGCGACTGGTGCCAGGCCCAAATTTGGGGCGAAATGTAGTAAATGACCTTAATGCCTTGTTTTTTGGCCCACCTGGCAATCCTTAAGTTGAACCCCGGGTAGTCTATCAAAACCAGGGCGTCTGGCTGGTAATCCAGGATTTGTTTTTTGCAGGCAGCGATGTTTTTGAAAATGGTTCGAAGGTTGAGGATTACTTCGATAAAACCCATAAATGCCAGCTCCCGGTAGTGTTTGAGCAATTGCGCCCCGGCATCTTCCATCAAATCCCCGCCCCAGGCCTGACATGCCAAAGCAGGCTCCTGCTGCGCCAAGGCTTTAATCAGGTTCGATCCGTGCAAATCGCCGGAAGCTTCTCCGGCAATGATGAATAGTTTCATTTTTTCTTCAGTATTGGCTCGCTACCAAAAATTTTCGACGCAAATGTCTTGAAAAAAAGAAAGCGGAGCGCACAACCGTACGCTCCGCTTCCAGTAAAAGGTTGAGACTGCTTATTTCAAAACAATCCACTGTGTTTGTGCGATACCTGCTTCACCTTGCAATACAACGCGGTAAGAACCGGCGTTGAGGCTTGCGGCATCAATAGACACATTGTGCTTGCCAGAAGTAAGCATGCCAAGGTCGCGGGTTTGTACCAGAGAACCCAGGGCGTTGAAAACCATCACCTGCATGTTTTGGGCAGTAGGAAGGTCGAAACGAAGCTCTGAAATGCCGCGGCTCGGGTTGGGGCTCAAAGCGAAGGCGCCAAGCTCCAGGGTTTTAACGCTGGAAACTGTGCTAACGTTCACATTGTCAATGTACAGGTTGTTGCCGTAGCCGGTTTCACCTACAAAGCGTACAAATACTTCCGGCTGGCCGTTGAAAGCTGTCAAATCGATCGAATTGGCTTTCCATTGGCCGGCTACCGGGGTGAAGGAAGCAGAAACTGCTGGGGCCGTACCCAGGCCGAGGTAACCATCATGGAAAATAGTTGCCCAGGTTTGTCCACAATCGGTGGACACCTGAATGCGCAAAGAATCAAAAAACAATTCTGCGCCATTAACATAGTGCGTATAGGCGTGGTCAAAAGTGAGGGCGGTGGTACTAGTCACGTTAGACAAGTCAACTTTTGCAGCCATCATCGTGGTATTGCCAGAAGCATAGGCATAGAAGTTGTTCATGGCAGAACGGGTGCTGTTGAAACCTGTGGTGGCTATCCGCCAGCCATTCGTGCCCACGTTGCCCAAATCCCAGTTAGCTGGGGGGAATGCGCCGGTTTGGAAATCCGAACCATACGGAAGCGCAGCACCTGCTCCAAAAAAAGCTTTTGTTGTGATCGTGCTGAAACCTGCATTGATATCCAACTGGCTGCTGCCGTTGTTAGATTCTATCACCAACACATCCAGCTTACTGGTGCCGGCCAGTGTCACTTCTGTATTAGGCAAAGTGATCTGGGTGGATTCGCCTGCAGCTACATTGCCCGTCCAGTTGTACTCTTCCCATGGGTTGGTGCCAACGCGGTAGCGGATTTTGGCAGATGTAAGGGTTTCGGTAGCGGTATTGGTAAGTGTCACCTTTGGCGTTGCAGGGCTACAAATAAAGCTGCTGCCACCATGAACCTGTACCTTTGGCGTAGGCGGCAAAGCCCTAGCCGATTGGTGAATCTTCTTGTCTGCATTGTCTTGCAACCAAGCGGAAACGCAGAGTTGGTTCTTGTTGTAGATATACGTTGGGACCTTTATTTTGAAGGTGTAGTTTTTCGTCTCACCTGCTGTAAATCCGGTGATGGTGGTACCGTTGGCGTTGGGCACCATTTTCCGCATAACCTGGAAAAACTCTTTCTCTCCGTTGGAGCCAGGAGCTGAGGCGAAGTAGATGGCATCTTCCACTACAGCAACTTGCAAGCGCAGTGTCCCGCCTAAAACCACATCTGAAATAACAGAAACATTAATGTTCAGCGAGTCGGCAGCTGGGTTAAAAGAATAGCTGACGGACATGTTTACTGGTGTAGTTTCAGCATAGGCTGCGTCAATTTCAGCAAGGGAAAGGCAGGCAGGAGCACCCGGATAGGCGCTGCAGTCGTTTGCAATGCTTGTACCATTCACAACGCCATGCGGAACACCGGTAACGCCATAATAGGTAACCCGCGCAGCAGCCTCGCTTGCGTTCTGGGCATTCATTGGGTCAGTCCCAGGCCAGTTGGTTTGGTATTTGATCGGGGTTACAATGTCAACTCTGGCATCCAATTTGGCGTTGAATGCCGGGTTTTGGCCGGCGCAAGGGCCACAAGAAGCATTGGTAAATTCTTCAACGAGGACACGGCGCTGGTACTGCGCAGTGGCCGCAAAGGCGAAACATGCGATGAGCATGGCGGAAAAGAGTAACTTTTTTTGCATGATTGGAAGCACTTTTTTTAGTTGGTGAATAAATCGTGGCAAAGATAATTTATGGATGCGCTTATTTAACCTAATCTGCCTTTTTTATCACTTTTTGCCATTCTTAGACATCGAGTCAGAAATCAATATGTTCGGAAGGAGGGAACTAAGATGCCCATAATTTGTTTTGAGACGGTAATTTTGCCCCTGATTTATTTTTGATACTGATGAACATGATATTTGAGCCCAAGGATGTGGCGCGCAAGCTGGAGTTTGACAAAATACTTGATCTGCTTGTAAGAGAGGCACTTACGCCGCTTGCTGCCGAGCAGATTGCGGAGATTAAGCCTTCTACGGATTATGCGAAAATAGACCTTGCATTGCGGGAAACCCGCGACTACAAATTGGCATTGGAGAAAAACGACAAGTTCCCGATGCAAGCCTTTTCCGATATCCGGCCCGATCTGAAACTGTTGGAAATTGAGGGCTATACCTTGGCCACGGAGTCTTTTCAACATATCCTCCGCATTCTGTTCATCGTGCGCGATATTTTCAAATACTTCGCAAGTGGTCCGAAAAAAGATATTTACCCCAAATTGTACGATTTGATCCGGCCATTATCTTTCGATGAAGGGCTGATCAAAGCCATTAATGGTGTTTTTGACGACAAAGGTGAAATCCGGCCGGATGCTTCCCCGGAGTTGATGCGCATCCGGAAGGAAATGCAGCAAAAGCTCAAAGAATTGGATGGAAAATTCCGCCAGTTGATGCAGGAATACCGCAGCAAGGGTTGGCTTTCGGATTCCCCCGAAAGCTTCAGGAACGGCCGCCGGGTACTTTCCGTACCAGCGGAACACAAAAGGAAAATCAGGGGTATTATTCACGACGAATCCGATACCGGAAAAACGGCTTTCATAGAGCCGGATGGCGTTGTGGAGGTGAACAACGACCTGTTCGACTTGGAACACGAAGAAAAACGGGAGATTTTTCGGATAATGAAGGCGTTGAGCGATGTGGTGCGGCCGTACCGCCCGCTGATCGGGCAATACCTGGAACTGCTGATTCACTACGATGTGATCCAGGCAAAAGCGCGTTTGGCGGTTTCAATGCGGGCGGGAATGCCTGTTTTGAAAGAAAAGCCTATTATCGCTATCCGAAAAGGCTATCACCCTTTGTTGTACCTCAAGAACAAGGGTTTGGTCAGGAAAACAATCCCGTTTGATCTGAAACTCAATCCTGAAAATCATATTTTGGTGCTTTCAGGCCCGAATGCAGGCGGAAAATCAGTCGCCATGAAATCGGTG
>CAYVPM010000121.1:0-7082 GCA_964453475.1 uncultured Saprospiraceae bacterium
AAAATCAGTTGAATCAATCAGTGTCAATCACAAAAATCAGGCGAATCATAGTATAGATTCAAGATGGTTTCCAAAGCTCCTTTGTTGCGCCTTTTTCCGCTCTTGTTGTTCCTGGGGCTGTTGGCGCTGGCTGCGCACCTGGAATTCAACGGCTTGTACGGACAGGATGCCCACGAGTATTTGCGGCAAAGTCGCGCCATTTTCGATTGGTGGACAAATGGGGTTCCCCTGCCCCGCACACTGGGCAACAGAGAGTTTTCCAGCGGATACCCGGTTGCGGGCGCGCTGCTGCGTTTTGTTGTCGGCGATCCCATTTTGGCGCTGCAAGTAGTTTCCTGCTTGTCGTTTGCTGCATCAGCCTATGTTTTCGAGCGGATTTTGGCCATGTTGGCGCATGGCAGCCGGGCCGACAGCCGGCTGTTATTTGCTGTTCTTGGTGTAACAATCAGCCCGATTTTTGTCCGCTCCGGCCTTGTCGTGATGAGCGATGGCTTGGGGCTGGCCTTTACTTTGGCGGCTTTTTTCTTTGGCCTGCGCTGGGTGGAGCGGCAGCGCGGGGCCGATACCGTTTGGGCTGCGCTGTTTGTGGGGCTGGCAGTATCCGTGCGCATTGGCCTGGCGGGCTTATTGCTCCCCTTGTCGCTGATAATCGGCTGGTATTTGTTTGTTCGGCGGAAATGGGCCTGGGCATTATGCGCAATGCTGGCTGGCGCTGCTGTGTTGTCGCCGCATTTTATCGGTGATTCGGACGTAATGAGCCGGCCTTTCCAACATTCCATGTTTCAGCACTGGTCGGCCTCAAATTTTTTCCAGCGCAGTTTCAGCAATGAAAACGGGCTGTCGCAATACGTTTTCCCCAACATCTTTTACCTCCTCTACCCCCTGCTGCACCCTTACTTTTGCCTTACGCTGCCTGGTTTGTTGTTACTGGCCAAAAGAACCGATGTCATATTGCCCGCAAAAAAAATCCTGCTCGTTTGCCTGGGGGTTTATTTGTTGTTGCTGGGGGGATTGCCACACCAGAACCTGCGTTTCCTGTTGCCGGTTTACGCACTGCTGCTGCTGCTGCTTTTCCCGGCCTGGGATCGCTTGTACGCGTACGGCCTTTATTTTTTCAGGAAACTAACCTTGTCGATTATTGCCATAACGGTGTTGCTGCAATTGTTTTTTTGTGTGCGCATGCTGGCGCCCACGCTCTCCCGCAACCATTTGGAGCAAACCATTGCCCATGAAATTGCCCCATTGCTTCCACCCCGCGCTACGGTGTACGGATTCGATCTCGACATCGCGCTGCAATCCTACCTGCCTGATGTACAATTTGAAAATATGTGGGCGCAGCTATATGCCGATTTCAAAACAGGCAGTTTTGTCCTGTTCAACGAACCTGCCCTGCGCAAACAATGGGAAGGCCAAAACCCCATACTCAACTGGGATTTCTTGCAGGAAAACTATACTTTGGAAGTGCTGAAAAATTTGCCGGAGGGTTGGGTTTTGTACGAAATAAAACGGTGATTGGGTGATTGGTTGATCGGTGATTGGTGATTGGTGATTGGTTGATCAGTGATTGGTGCACAACATTCTTTTTCAAATTGGAATCAATTTTCCAGCAGCGGAGCTATCCAGCCACACAAGAAAGGCCAAGAGAAGCGAAAGGCTAACGTGTGCGGCTATAAATACGCCATACATGTTTAGAGAGCACAGGCTCAAACTGCTGAAAACCAATGCCTAAGGAATTCAACAACGATGTGCACCAATCACCGATCAACCAATCACTAATCACCAATCAACCGATCACTAAACTCCTTCCACGCCTTCGCCAGATCCCTGCGCCCGATCATGTTCGTCCAGGCCTTCTTCGGGTTTTCTGCGACCTTTTTCAACACGGCCAGCTGTCGCGGCGACAACCATTCGTCGGGCGATTGGCTCTTGCCCACCAGGCTGTTGCTGCGGCAGGCTTGCAGGCTGGTCATGGGGACGAACCGGTAATCGGTTTGCAAGAGGTAGTATTTTGGCTCGCGATCACTGCGAAAGCCATCGTTGTGGGTGCAGGCGCTGATGCCTTTCGGCTTTGCGATGGTTTCCAGGCGGGCCCTTTTGATCACAGTCGGGTCGAATTGCACTTTCACCACTTCCCGGCCATCCTGAAAGCCCGGCTCAGTTTCGATCACGCCAGGCAATTCGCCCAGGGCGCCTTCGCCGGTCCAAAAGCAGTGCATGGCAAAAGTGGCGGTTTCCAGTTTCGATTCTCTGGCCGCAAACTCTGCTTCCAGCAGTTTCAGGTATCCCGGCACGGCCGCCTTACCCGTTTCCAGGGTACTGCGCATGCCGCTGATCAGTTGCAGGGAGGAGTTGAAATTGGGCATACGCGGCACTATATCCCGATAATCCGTATCCACAATGCGCACCACCGGGTTGTTCCAGGCCGGCTCTCCGAAACGCTTGAGCGCATCGGCGTCCTTGTCGCCCTTGTTGTTGTAAATGCAGACCGGCACAAAAAACGTCTCAATGGCCTCTACGATCAGGGGATGGGAAAGCGTGGAGTTGCCGTAGCGGGTGCAATTGGAGCAGCCTGGCACTTCCTGGAACAGGATAAGGATGGGCTTGCCCGACTTTTTTGCCTCCCCTATCCCGGTATCCAGGTCGCGCAGCCAATGTACGGCGCCGAGCTCTTCCGGGTTTTGGCCGATTGGGCCTTGCGAGGGCAGGTTGCCTGCGGGCTGTGCTGCGGCGGATTTGGTACTGCGGGTTTCCAGCATAATTAAAGACAGGGCCAGGATGGTGCAGGAAAATAGGCTGACAGTGACGATCTGTTTCATAGGTATTCAGGCTCCTTTCGTATAAAAATCGCGGCCATTTTTATTGCTAAATTCAATTTTTAAGTCCTTGATTTCCCGTCGCATGTCGTTTAATACTTCAATTCTTACCGCGTCAATATCCGCCTGCTCGCCTTTGTACATATTAAACATTGTATTGGAATCGAGGAGCCTTTCCAGAAACCTTAATCGGTAGTCGATCTGGTTGATCCGGGTTTCGAGTTCGAGTAGTTTTTCCATTGTTTATGGTTGGAATGTTGAAAAGATGGTTTAACGGCGCTTTTTTGTTTCTCACGACGACACGACGGCACAACGTGGGCGATAGTTTGGCATAAGTAGTGGCTACTGGCTCAGGGGTTTCGGGCGCTGAATCGTCGTGATGTTGTGTGAAACCCCAAAGATACTACTCTTCTATTTCCACAATAACCTCAACCTCTACGGCCATGTTAAACGGCAGGGCGTACATCCCCACTGCCGAACGTGCGTGCTTGCCTTTTTCGCCAAAAATTTCCACCATGAGGTCGCTGTAGCCGTTGATCACCTTTGGCTGGTCTTTGAAGTCTTCGGTACAGTTTACCATGCCCAATACTTTTACGATCCGCTTCACTTTGTTCAAGGAGCCGAGTTCTGCTTTGAGTACCGAAAGGTGCTGAACGCCCGTCAGCCGGGCAGCTGCATAACCTTCTTCTATGGACAGGTCGCGGCCCACTTTGCCCACCACATAAGCGCCATCGGGCCTGGATGGGCCTTTCCCGGCGAGGTAGAGGATGTTGCCCACGCGCACGGCATGCACATAATTGGCAACGGGATTTGTGGGCTGGCTCAAGGTGATTCCGGAGGCCGTGAGCCTGGTTTCTGCATCCTGTGCCAAGACAAGCATGGGACAGGTACAGAGGAAAAGAAACAATAAGAGAAGTTTGTTCATCGTGCTATATTTTGGCAAATAAGACCCAAAAATAGCAAAAGTGTCGAGGAGGGGCCAGTAGAAATTAAAGGAGACCCTACTCCTTCCCTACGGCCTTATCCAACAAGCCTTTCACCTTTTCAATGGCGCCTTTCACCGCCAGGTCGTAGGTATTGCCCAGGTCGGTCACGGCAACGGGTTTGCGGCCTGCGATGCGGACTTCCAGGGCACATTTTTTGTCGTCAATGCCTTTTTTCGGCCCATTGTGGTCGGAAAGGTAGAGTTCTATGCGGGTGATGCTGGAACTGAAGCGCTCCAGTTCGTCTTCGAGCAGGATGCTCAGCTTGTTGTTGTATTCTGGGTGAACGGTGATATTTTTGTCCGTATTGATTTGAATCAGCATATACTACAATTTTAGGTTGGGTGAATGAAGTGTATAAAGATGCAACACAAAACAACGTAAAGCTGTTGTCAGCGAAGCAACTTTTTTATCAACACAATTTGCCCCAAATGGTAGTGGGTGTGTTCGATGATGCCCTGAAAATTCCGGTAATAGGTGCCATATTTTTCTTCGACAAAGGTTTCCCAGAGTTTGCTTTCCGGCAACTGCTCCACCAGCGCGGCGAACTTTTCTGCATCTGACCATACTTTGTCCACCAAGGCTTGCCAATCCGCCTCGTTATTGATCGGCGGCACCGCAAAACTGAACTTGTCGTGCCCGTCCAGCGGCCTTCCTTCCAGCACTTTTAACGTTACGGCGACATAATAATGGCAGTGGTACACCAATGCGGCAATGGTGTTGAAATCATGTACTTTGGTCGTCGCCTCCTGCCAGGTCACATCGGCCAGGTTGTCTTTCATGTTCGACCAGGTCCAGTTTGTGCCGAAGTGTACTTCGCGGAGGTGGCGGGCGATTTGTGTTGTCAGGTTCATATCATTCAGTTATTTATGCAGATAATGGCTATAACACTTTATCATTGCAAGCGCAAAAGTAATGGTAAAAACAGATGCGGTTTTAACCATAAGCATCAATCTCCCAACCCAGAAAGCCATTAACCTGAAACCTGTATTCATGCAATCCATCAGCGAAATTATGCAGCGCCGGCGCGCTGTTTTCCCCAAAACGTACATTCCGGGGAAGCCTATTGAAAGGGCAGTTATTCAACAACTGCTGGATAACGCCAATTGGGCGCCAACCCATCGCCTGACCGAGCCCTGGCGCTTTCAAGTGTTCCATTCCCTGGAAAGCCGGCAGGCCTTGTCCGATATGGTGGCGGATTTCTACAAGCGGAATACGCCTGCTGCGCTTTTTTCCGAAGAAAAAATGAAAAAAAGTGCTGATAAACCATTGTTGTCGGGCGCTGTGATCGCCATCATCATGCAGCGCGACCCGGAGGCGCGGGTGCCGGAATGGGAAGAGATCGCATCCGTGGCGATGGCCGTGCAGAATATGTGGCTCAGTTGCACCGCCCTGGGTTTGGGCTGCTACTGGAGCACCCCAAAAGCCGCCCTGGAGGCAAATGATTTTTTAGGGCTCGGACCTGGCCAGCGCTGCCTCGGCTTGTTTTACCTCGGATGGCATGACATGCCACCGTTACCCGGAAAACGCAGCCCAATTACAGAAAAAACAACCTGGAGATGAGCAGAACTTTTCTTGAAACGGAACAAAAAGCGCTCGAAATCAATCTCGACGAGCAGGTTTATGGCGCTTTTGCAGAAATCGGCGCCGGGCAGGAAGTGGCCCGCTACTTTTTCCAGGTGGGCGCAGCGGCAGGCACCATTGCCAAATCCATGAGCGCTTACGACAAAACAGTGAGCGATGAAATTTACGGCGTAGAAGCCAAAGGCAAAGGGCGATACGTGTGCGAGTCGAGGCTGTACCGCATGCTTGACCATGAGTATGAACTCCTGGAAAACCGCCTGCGGGAGCAGCGGCCCGAACAGCTTTTTTTCGCCTTTGCCAATACCGTTTCGGCCATCAATTACCAAAAGACCAACAAGGGCGACGGCTGGCTGGGACTGCGTTTTCAACTCGACCCCAAAAGCGCGCCCAACGATATGATCCTGCACGTCCGCCTGCTCGACAACGACAACCGGCTTCAACAGCAAGCCATCGGCATCCTGGGCGTTAACATGATATACGCCTGCTTCCGATACGCCAGCGACCCTGAACTGCTGCTGCGCTCCCTGCTCGACAAATTGCGCGACCGGGCGCAGATAGACATGGTACGCCTGGAAGGCCCCGATTTCCAAACCCTCGACGGTCGTTTATTGAGTCTTTGGACCGTGAAAAATGGCCTCAGCGATATTGCGATTTTCGGCCCGGATGGTCGCCCGGTACATGCCGGGGAGTTTTTGTACAAAAAATCGGTGCTGATCGCCCGGGGCAGCTACAGGCCGCCCACTTTGGTACAACAGGATATGATACGCTGCGCGCACCACCAGTTTTCTACAGAACCCGGGCAGGATGCCGCCTCTGTTTTTTTCCTCACCGAAATCACCCTCGACAACTTGGGCGCATCGGGCAGTATCGATACCCGCGACTACCTGGACCGCGCCGAGATGCTCTGCGCCCTGGGGCAAACCGTGATTGTTTCAAATTTCGCCCACCACAAAAAACTAATCGCTTATTTCTCCGATTACAAGGTGCAACGCATCGGCATCGCCATGGGGGTGCGCAAACTGCGGAAAATCGTGCTCGACACTTACCAGAACAACCCGGGCAACCTGCTCAGCGCCTTCGGCGAGATCTTTTTGAAAAATGTGCGCTTCTACATACACCCTGCGATCCCGGAGGCCGGCGAAATAAGCGAAGCGGATACGCTGATGACTTCCCAGAACATGGACATTCCCGCCGACATCCAGTTCCTGTACCATTATTTGCAGGAAAACAAAAACATCGTGGATATCCAGCACTTCAAGCGCGAAGTGCTGGATATCCACCACAAAGATGTGTTGATGATGATTCAGGAAGGAAAGCCCGGTTGGGAATCAAAAGTGCCTGAAGCGGTGGCGGCGTTGATTCGGGAAAAGGGGATTTTTGGTGTTCAGTGACTGGTGATTGTGATTGGTGATTGGTGATTGGTGATTGGTGATTGGTTGATCGGTGATTGGTGCACATCATTTTCACTTTTGATTGGCAATGCGTTTCAGCTCGCTTGTCGAAAGGTTGGGTGCTAGTCTTGAGGGTGAGGTGTCGAAATAGGGGGCATTGAAAATGTCCCCAAGCTTTAATTCGATTCTCTTGGCCAAGTAGCTGTCTCATAAGCCCCAGCGGGGCTTTACCTTTGTAGCCCCGGCATATATTATTTGTTTTCCGTTCCAGCGGAACGGTACAATTACGTTAAAGATACCGTTCCGCTGGA
>CAYVPM010000122.1:0-7068 GCA_964453475.1 uncultured Saprospiraceae bacterium
GTTCAGATATTGGGTGTCTGCTCGGCCCTTGCGGTAACCACGCAGGTGAAGCCCGCCATCATCATGGCCCTGGGCGTCACCGTCGTCACCGCTTTCTCCAGCCTGATCATCGCCTTGATTCGCGATTTCATCCCCGGCCGCATCCGCATGATCGTGCAATTGGTCATTGTGGCCTTGTTGGTCACCTTAGTGGATCAATTGTTAAAAGCCTACATGTTCGACGTGAGCAAGAAACTCTCCGTATTTGTGGGCCTGATCATTACCAACTGCATCGTCATGGGCCGCCTCGAGGCTTTCGCCATGGCGCAAAAGCCCTGGCCGTCTTTTTTGGACGGGATCGGGAACGGGCTAGGCTACGGCCTCATCCTGGTGATCGTTGGGGTGGTGCGCGAATTATTCGGCTCAGGCTCATTGCTGGGCTTTAAAATTATACCACAGTGGATGTACGACATGGGGTATGTCAACAACGGCCTGATGATGTTGCCGCCAGCGGCCTTATTCATCATTGGACTGTTTATCTGGTGGCAGCGCAGCCGCAACCCGAAACTTGTCAATGTGTCATAAAAAAAACGATCAATCATGGAACATTACGCAAGCATGTTAATCAAGGCCATCTTCGTAGAAAATGTGATTTTCGCGTTTTTCCTCGGGATGTGCTCCTATTTGGCTGTATCGAAAAAAGTAAAAACAGCCTTCGGCCTGGGTGTAGCTGTCATTTTTGTAATGGTGCTCACCACGCCGCTCAATTACCTGATATTGGCCTATATGCTTCAGGATGGCGCATTGGCCTGGATACACCCTTCTTTGGCCACGGTCGACCTTACTTTCCTGGCCTTTATCCTCTTCATTTCCACCATTGCCGGCGCAGTACAGTTGGTTGAGATGGTCGTAGAAAAATTCACCCCGGCGCTGTACAACGCCCTGGGGATATTTTTGCCTTTAATAACTGTGAACTGCTCGATCCTCGGGGCTTCCCTTTTCATGCAGGAGCGGGAGTACAATTTCGCTGAAACAACCGTTTTTTCCATCGGTTCCGGCGTGGGCTTTTTCATCGCCATCGTGCTGTTGGCCGCCATTCGGGAGCGGCTGCAATATTCTAAAATACCGCAGCCGCTGCAAGGGCTGGGCATCGCCATGATCATCACCGGATTGATGGGCATGGCGTTCCTGAGTTTTTCCGGCATCAAGCTTTAATCAAAAATTGATCACACCGCAACAATTTCAATAACTATGGTCCCTATTATCGCCAGCAGTATTGTTGTTTTTATACTCGTCATCCTGGTATTGGTGTACCTGATACTAACGGCAAAAGACCGCCTCTTGCCCCAAATGGACGTAGCCATTGTCATCAATGGCGCACAAGACGCACCGGTCATCGTCAAGCCAGGCAGCACCTTGCTCAACACCCTGGCCGCTCAAAACATTTTCCTTGCCTCGGCTTGTGGCGGCGGCGGCACTTGTGCCATGTGTGTATGCAAGGTCTATTCAGGTGGCGGCAGTGTGCTTGCCACCGAGACCAACCACCTCAACCGCCGTCAGGTGCAGGAAAACCTGCGGCTCGCCTGCCAGGTGAAAGTGCGGGAAAACATGGAGATCAGGGTGCCCGACGAGGTGTTTGGCGTGAAGAAATGGGAATGTGAAGTGGTTTCCAACGAGAACGTCTCCACCTACATCAAGGAATTCGTGGTGGCGCTGCCCAAGGGGGAAACGCTGCAATTCCGCTCCGGCGATTATATCCAGGTGGATGTGCCGGAAATCACCATGGATTTTAGCAAAGACCTTTACGATATCCCGGAAAAATTCAAGGACGACTACGACAATTTCAAAATATGGGATCTGAAAACAGTGGTCGAAGAACCCGTTTTCCGGGCGTATTCCATGGCCAACCACCCAGCAGAGGGCAACAAGATGATGCTCAACATCCGCATCGCTACCCCACCCTGGGATCGTGACAAAAAAGCTTTCAAAGACGTGCCGCCGGGTTATTGCTCTTCCTATGTTTTTACCCGGAAGCCAGGCGACAAAGTCACCATCAGCGGCCCTTATGGCGAGTTTCACATCAAGAACACGGACAAGGAGATGGTGTACATCGGCGGCGGTGCAGGTATGGCGCCCTTGCGCTCCCATATCTTCCACCTGTTCCACACGCTGAAAACCAAGCGAAAAGTCTCCTATTGGTACGGTGCACGCAGCAAGCGGGAGATCTTTTATGAAGATGAGTTCCGTGCCATTGAGCGGGATTTCCCAAATTTCCGTTTCGTCATCGCACTTTCCGAGCCATTGCCGGAAGACGATTGGAAGGGTGAAACCGGGTTCATCCACAACGTGGTGCTCAAAAACTACCTGAGCACCCATCCGGAACCGGAAGAAGTGGAATATTACCTCTGCGGCCCGCCGATGATGAACAGCGCTGTGCAAAACATGCTGGACAACCTTGGCGTGCCCAAATCCAATATTGCCTTCGACGATTTTGGTATTTGATTTCACAACATGAAACAATGCTATAACTGCCTCGCCCTCCTGTCGCTATTGCTTTTGATTTCCTGCGAGAAACAAAAGCCAGCTTACTTGAGCCTTGGCGGGAAAGCACAAGGCACTACCTTCAACATTACATACCAGGATTCGCTGCAGCGCGATTTTTCCCAACCCGTGGACAGCTTGCTGCGCCTCATAGACAAAAGCATGTCGCTTTGGGACAGCAGTTCTGTCATTAGCCGGGTAGCCCGAAATGAACCCAATGTCCAGCTCGACGAACATTTTATCAACGTGTTCAGGCGCGCGCAGGAAGTGTCATTGGCTACCGAAGGCGCCTTTGACGTGACCGTTGGCCCATTGGTAAAAGCATGGGGTTTCAGCTACAAAAGGGGGCTCCCCCCGCCCGATGCCGCCAAAGTCGACAGCCTGCTGCAACTGGTCGGGTATCAAAAAGTAACCATCGAGAACGGAATGCTGCACAAGGCCGACCCGCGCATGGAAATGGACTTCAACGCCATTGCCCAGGGGTACACAGTGGACCTGATTGCACAATATTTTGAAAAACAGGGTATCAAAAATTACCTGGTCGAAATTGGCGGGGAATTGCGCTGCGCTGGATTCAGCAGCCAGGGCAAAAAATGGCAGATCGGGATCGACAAACCGGTAGAAAACGATACAGGAGAGCGGCCATTGCAGACCACCATTGCCTTGAGCGGGAAATCGCTGGCCACTTCCGGAAGTTACAGGAAGTTCATTGTCAAAGACGGCAAAAAATACAGCCATGCCATCGACCCGAAAACCGGGAATCCCGTCAACCACAACTTGCTGAGTGTTTCCGTCATAGCCGACGACTGTGCCACTGCGGATGCCTACGCAACTGCTTTTCTGGTAATGGGCACGGACAAGGCGATGGAATTGGCAAAAAGCAAAAACCTGGAGGTGTATTGTATTTACACTGGTGAAAATGGAGCGCTGCAGGTACGATCAACGGTGAGTAGTGATCGGTGATTGGATGATCAGTGATTGGTGCACAGCAGATCGATTGGGCTTGGAATTGGTTTTCAGCACTTGCGCCAAATTTATCATAAGGAATAAAACTCCTATAGCCTAAAGCGCTGAAAAACAAATGCGCACAAAAGCTCAATGCCGTTAAGTTAAGGGTTTTCAACCCACGACTTCAGTCGTGGGCTTCGAGACTAAAGCGCAAAACTGAACCGATTTATCGGTTTTATACAGGAAACCGATAAATCGGTTCAGCGAATTAGAGCCTTGGATCAAGCCCACGACTGAAGTCGTGGGTTGAAATCATGACGCGCTCGCTTAACTTAACAGTATTGCACAAGAACTGGCCCGCTGTGCACCAATCACTAATCATCCAATCACTGATCACCAATCACCGGTACACAGCATATCGGTTGGGCTTGGAATTGTTTTTCAGCACTTGCGCCAAATTCATCATAAGAAATAAAACTCCTATAGCCAAAAGCGCTGAAAAACAAATGCACACAAGAGCCGGCAGGCTGTGCACCAATCACCGATCAACCAATCACTAATCAACTACATCGGATTTGCCGCATGCTTCCCCGGTTTTTCGACCACAAACCCCACAAGTAGCGCCTTCTTTCTGCAAAAACGGGCTGTTTGAAGCACATGAGCCGCGGAATTCGCCGTTTTTCACAAATAACAAGCGGACGCTGAACAGAGCGAAAGCCAGAAACAGGAGCGCAATTGAAACAAGCAGAACAGGTACCATGATGCGGTGATTTTGGACAAAGTTAATCCTAATTATTTAATACCGGGAACATGGATATTATTCCCTCAAAAATTTTGAAATTATTTACAAATGGCATACCTTAGCCATTAACAATGGCCTCATCCCCACAAATTCTTTTTGAACCATACAAAATTTACGCCTATGATTTCTGTACAAAAATTGCTTGATGGCAAAAAGACAAACCAGACTTTCACCCTAACTCCAAACCACATGGTTATTGAAGCGCTTGAGCTCATGGCTGAAAAAAACATCGGCGCCGTGATGATCATGGAAGGAGACCGGCTTGCCGGCATTTTTTCAGAACGCGATTATGCTCGAAAAGGCATCATCAAAGGGCGCAAAGCTAAAAGCACTCCGGTAACCGAGGTGATGACGCACAACGTTTTCACGGTCACTTCCCAAATGGATATTGAAGACTGTATGGAGTTGTTCCGGGACAAAAGGATCCGGCACCTGCCTGTGGTCGATGACGGGAAGGTTAAAGGCATGCTCAGCATCGGCGATATTGTGAACGGCATTATGGAGGAACAAAAAACACATATCAAGTTCCTTGAACAATATATATCCGGGTAAAAAAGGGTTAACCATTCCTTTCATGGTTTTACCGTAACCATCAGATTTTCAACACCTTACCTTATCTGCACCTATGGCTTTTTTAATTGTCGCAGTATTTATCCTTGGATATATACTGATAGCCCTCGAGCATCCCCTAAAGATCGATAAAGCTGCCACGGCCTTGCTCACCGGGGTCTTTTGCTGGCTTGTCCTCTTGTTTGGCATCGAAAGTATGCCCGCCGCTGCCAGCATCCTTGCCGAAGGTTCCAACACCAACGAATTTATAAAAACTGCCCTTTCCGAGCACCTGAGCGGCATCTCAGAAATACTGTTCTTCCTGCTCGGCGCGATGACCATCGTGGAACTGGTAGACGTGCACGATGGATTCAAGGTCATTACAGACAGGGTTTCAACCACCAGCAAGGTCAAGCTCCTTTGGATACTATCCTGGGTCACGTTTTTCATGTCGGCTGGCCTCGACAACATGACGACAGCCATCGTGATGAGCGCCTTGCTCCGAAAAATCATCAAAGAAAAAGACGATATTTGGCTGTTTGGCGGCTTTGTCATCATGGCTGCCAATGCTGGCGGCGCCTGGTCGCCCATTGGCGACGTAACCACCATCATGTTGTGGATTGGCGGGCAAGTGACGACCGTCAATATAATGGTCTCAACCTTCCTGGCTTCTACTGCAAGCCTCTTGGTGCCACTTTTAGCTGCAACGTATTTCTTAGGGCGAGACAAAACCGAATTGGAACCCAAAACTGATGTAGGCGAGGCTGTTGTAAGGACATCTGCCTTTGAGTCTAATCTGCTTTTTTTCCTGGGAGGGGCTGCTTTGTTATCGGTACCAGTATTTAAGGCTATCACTGGTATGCCGCCTTATATGGGGGTCTTGCTGGCCGTTGGTGTTTTGTGGTACATTACCGAACTGTTGCACCGGGGAAAAGAAGCCATTACCCGGCATGAGCTTTCAGTCGCATCCATGCTGCACCGCATCGACACGCCGAGCATCTTGTTTTTTCTGGGCATCCTGCTCGCAGTAGGCGCCTTGGAAGCTTCCGGCCACCTGCACTTGATGGCAGAGCATCTCAACCATACATTTGGCAGCATTTACATCAGGGTTGATTGGGGTGCTGTCTTCGATTGTTGACAACGTGCCGCTGGTGGCAGCGAGCATGGGCATGTACGATTTGAGTACCTATCCGCCAGACCACGATTTTTGGGAATTGCTGGCTTATTGCGCCGGCACGGGCGGCAGCATCCTCATCATAGGTTCTGCTGCCGGCGTGGCCTCCATGGGCATCCTGAAAATAGATTTTATATGGTACTTGAAGCGGATTTCAGGGTATGCGTTGATAGGTTATTTTGCGGGGATGTTTGTGTATTATTTGCAGCATGGCTTATGATTTAAACTGCCTATTTTGAAGCTGTCTTGCTCGGCCGCACCTCGATCTTGCTCGGCAAAGTCCGCGGGTTCATTTTCAACAGATCGACAACCATTTGACCCAGGTCTTCCGGCTGTATTTTCCAGGCATCCGCTGCATTGGGCTCATGGTTGTTGAAATGCGTGGCCACCGATCCCGGCATGATGGTGGAGCATTTGATGCCGGCTTCGCGTAAGTCGAGCATGACGGCCTGCGTAAACCCTACAAGTCCAAATTTACTGGCATTGTAGGCTGAGGCTGTTGGGAAAAAGTTCGTTCCTGCAAGGCTTGCAATGCTGATAAAGTACCCCTGGGTTTTCGTAAGTTCCGCCATAGCAGCTTTTATGCTGTAAAATACGCCTGTGAGGTTGGTATCGATTGTTTCGTGCCATTGTTCTGGTGTCAGCTCGGCGATGGGGGCAAAATGGCCAAGGCCAGCATTGGCAACGAGCACATCCAACCCACCAAAAGTTTCGATGGTCTTGGCTACCGCATTTTTTTGTGCCTCAAAATCGCGCACATCCGCAGCAATTCCAAGCACTTTCCCTGGGCCAATTTTTGAAAGGGTTTGTACTGCAGCATCTACAGCTTCCTGTTGGCGACCGGTGATGGCCACGTTAACTCCTTCTTTGAGCAGGCTTTCGGCGATGCCGTACCCGATGCCCTTGCTGCCGCCGGTGATGAGGGCTGTTTTTCCGTTGAGATTGTTCATGGGAATAGAAACACCGCGCGGCTGTTTTGGTTGAAAAGCCGCCTTATACTGTGATTAAAGTGATTTTGAATGATATGAGTGACCTCCTACGCCCCGAAAAAGGGCTTCGGCGGGTAAAAAACAAA
>CAYVPM010000123.1:0-5540 GCA_964453475.1 uncultured Saprospiraceae bacterium
TGGAAAACCTCGTCACACTCTCCTTCGACCAGGAGCAGAACATGAAAGACGTGGCCACGACAACCATCAACACGCCGCGTTTTGTCGAACTGACACAAGGCCAGTTCAAGATCAAAGACGACTTCCGCCTGGTTGAGGACAGCCTCCAGGCTTTGGCGAGTCGCCAGTTCGAGATTTCAGGCGTCATTGCCGACAAAGTCACAGAGATCAAAGGAGCTTTCAAAGAAAGCCTCGGCGAGCTAGAAGAACGCCGGGTGGGTACCGCCAATGTGCACCAGCAAACGGCCATGAAAAGCCTCAACGACCTGGCGCTCTTGCTCGCCGAAGCCATGAAAAACATGCAGGAGCAAATGGCCAACAGCATGCCGGGCAGTCAAAGTTGCCAAAAACCCGGCAAAAAAAGTGGCCAGGGCCAGGGTAAAGGCAAAGGAAAGGGCGAGGGCGAAGGCAACGGCGACGGTGAGCCCAAGGACAAAATGAGCAAAGGCCAGGAAGACCTGAACAAAATCATGAAAGACCTCAAGGAGCGCCTCGACAAACAAGGTCAAGGCGGCGCCGGCGGGGGTGGCGGCTCACAACCGAGCAACAGCAAAGAATTTGCCCAACTGGCCGCCAAACAAGCCGCCATGCGCAACGCCCTGAAAAAACTCCAGGGCGAACTTCAGGAGCAAGGCAGGGGCGAAAAGGGCCTCGACGAAGCCATCGACGGCATGGACAAAATAGAGCGCGAACTGGTGAACAAACGCCTCACCAACGAAATGCTCCAGCGCCAGCAGCAAATACTTACCCGCCTGCTCGAGCACGAAAAAGCCGAGCGCGAGCGCGACCAGGATGAAAAGCGTCAGGCAGAATCAGCCAGGCAGGTGCAACCAAAAATGCCGCCTGCGCTGGAAGAATACTTGAAAAAGCGCCGGGCAGAAATTGAGCAGTTCCGCACCGTATCGCCCGCCCTAAAACCTTACTACAAACAATTGGTAGAAGAGTATCTGAAAGGCAGCGGGAAATAGTGAATGCGGAATGCGGAGTGCGGAGTGCGGAATGGCACGTTATTCGTTGCTACTTTTGGCAACCTGCTTCGGCACTCTTTGTAAGAATCCTATACTAATAGGCCGAAGCAGGGTGCCAAGAAAGACCCACTCAAGTTGTGCAAATTCCGCATTCCGCACTCCGCATTCCGAACTCCGCACTCCGCATTACTCCTTGGCTCTCCCTGACCGCACAAAATTCACCAGCGATTCCGCGCTCGATCCATTCACCAGCGTCACCTCAACCGTGCGGCCATCCGGCATTTTGATCTTGGTGTCTTTGGCCTTAAGGCTCAGCGCCACGTCGTTGAACTTGGTGCTGCTCGATACCAGGTTGAGGTCGGCGCCGCCGTCGGGATTGGGCTGGTAGCTGTAGAAATACCACAGATCGGGCGATGCTTTCAGGTAAATGGAAAACTTGTCGTCGCCACTGCCGGGCATTTTGTAGGAGATGTACATCGTGAGCATTTTGTTGATGGGGTAGCCTGCGATGCTGATGAGCGGGAATTTGTCTTCCATGGTGATAAAGGCCGAGTACTCATTGTTCCAGCGCACCGTATGGCGGCCAAACACGAAAGTATAAGTATCGTCTTTCTTCGGCAACAATATGGCATTGATGCGCATATTGGCCAGCATCTCCTCCCAATCCTTTTCGTCGCTGACAAATTCGTGTAAGGTAGGCTGGTAGTACGCGGCATTGGTATTGTAAATAGCGCCCGGTGCGTCAAAACTTGCCGCCTTGATGTCGTTGAGCATCAAGTCCATCAAAATTTTGGGGATGGGCATTTCCACGGCTGTCATCAATTCTCCGGTGACTTCAAAGGCGGTAGTATCGGTGGCCGTGTTGTAGTCCGACTTGAGGCGGCCTGCCGCTTTGATTTTCATGTACTTCAGGTCCGATCCAATATTGATCGGTCCATCTGCCGTGGCAACGCCCACGCGGTTGTCGAACACCATTTTAGAGCCGCGCTCCGCACCACCTACGATCCGGCTTGAATCGCCGAAGATAAAGCGGTCATTTTTGGGCTCATATTTGATCACATCCTTGCAGTCCATCAGCACCCTGTCGACGCGGGAATAAGCCGGCAGCATGACCCTTGGGTAGGCTTCGCCCATCTCGCGGGAGATGAAGAATCCCGTTGCCATGGGGTTGTCGTCGGGGTCTTTGGACAGTTTGACACGCAGCACCGGGTCGTTTTTATCCACTTCGGAATAAAGCGTGAACCATTGTTTCACCGGCAGCTTGTCGGCATCCAGCTTCGCATAACCTTCGAAACGCATGTTCTTTTTGCTTGCTTCCAGGATCATTTTCCCTTTGAAAAATGTCTTGGCATCCACGCGGAAGGAGTCTTTTTCCGGGATGTCGCCGGCTGCCGTCGTAATCACGCTGCGTTTGTAGTCTTTGTCGGTCTGGTTGTCGCCTTTGATGTTGTTGAAAAATATCTCCTGGTTGTAGCCGGGGATGTTGTACTGGTAATATCCGGTGGCTTTGTACACTTTTTTGCCCAGGATGTCCACCGTGGCACGGGTGATTGTGTGGTACTTGCTGAGGGTGTCGGCTTCGATGCGGGCGTTCAGGATTTGGCGCATCCGGCCACCCGGCTGAATGTAAATATCGGCCGTGTCGGGCGGGTACACGTAAGCATCGGCCGTGTTGATGATTTTTACGCCTCCGATGCGGAGCAGGTTGGTTTTGAGATCGTACAAAGCTGTTTTCCCTTCAAATGACAGCGAATCCTGCCCTTTATCGATAGAAAGGAATTTGCCGGGTTTGTTTGGGTCGGCCTTGAACGTGATGGTTTGTCCTTTCATGTCCCAGGTAAACTCGTTCATGGAAGTGCGGTATTGGTCGAGCGGGAGGGTGGTGGTCGCATCGGCAGTATTTGCTTTGAAGTGTCCGGTTTTGAGGTCAAAATCCAGTTTACCCCCCACATTCCTGGAGTCGAAGGCGATGCCCTTGCCATCCAGCGATTTGATCTCGAGGTTACCCGTATCAACACTGGCCTGGAAAGGCCCGTAGGAAATGATTTTGGAGCTCAACTTGCCTTCCGCCCACTCGAACTCGCCACGTCCTTTCAATCCGGAAGGCGTGAGGATAAGTACACCTTTGTGGGTGTAACCGGGCTCTTTGAAAAGGTCAAACGCCTTTTCCTTGCTCTGCACGTACATGGAGTCCTTGAATGGCAGCCAGTTTACCGATACGTTTTCGCCGCTGGCCTGCGGCACCTTTACGGCGCTGGCGCGGTCCTCGGTCATAAAGAACTTTTTGGCCGTTCCGGTAGTTTGTTTGGGCCTGAAAATCAAGTCCTCAGAGTCGATGTCGGCGGTGAGGTATTCGAGTTTTCCCTTTCCGCGCAAGCCTTTGTTGCTCAAGTCAAGCTCGCCGGTGTACAGTCCTTTTTTAGTGTAGGTAGGATATCCGGCAGCTGGTGTGCGGTGCACAAAGCCAAAGGATTTGTCGTGGTCGCGCACGACGATGGTTTCTTTAAACGGGGGAAATATGGTAGCCGGGAAAAGCTCGCCCCTGAATTTTAGCTGCTCTTTTGTGTAACTGTCCAGGCCATTGAACGCAAAAGGATCCAGGCGGAAATAAAAGGAGTCGCGTGTGTATGCGCCCGCCTGTATGTCGCGGCGGTCGTAGAATACAAAGGAGAACTTCTTTGATTGGAGCGAGGGGAAGATTTCCATCTCCTCCTTGCCCGATTTGTTGTTGGGCGCATCGACGAGCAGGGCGCCGCTGACATGCTCGATGTTGGAGCTCATGGCATTGGCGATGGGCTGGTTGTTTTTGTCCATCTCCCCGGTGGGGATGTAAAAATCGAGGTGCCGCACCGAGTCGAATTCCACTTGAAACTTTTCATAGTTGAAATTCATGTTGCGGCCCTGGAACAAGGCAAGACCGGCGTACAGTCTGCCGCCAAAGCGCATGTCGCGGTTTTTCAGCAGGGTGAGTTCGTTCTCTTCGGGAATCAGCGCCACTTTCTGCCGCTTGCTGAGGTCAAGTTTTTTCACCTCGTAAATCTCCGTCTCCTTGGTTTTAAGGTCTAGCTTGGCGTTGGCCTTGTCACTGTCCGAAATAATGTTGATGGCATCAAAGTCGCGCTTTCCCTGGCTCGCCAGTGCGTAGTGGATCAGCTTGTCGCGCAGCTCTATTTCGTGCCGGTCAAAATAATAGTTGATGAAGCCTTCCGACACCATCTGTGCCAGCAGTGTCTGGATGCTGGAATAATCGAATTTGGGATTGATTTCCATGGCGAAGGCGTTGTCCTTCACGATCCGTCCGCTGTCGTCTTTGTCGCGGTTGGTGCGTTGCCATACGTTGTACAGGGTAGAAATAGGGTTGTGCGAAGCCAGGCCCTGCATGGTTTGATAAACATTCGGATCGAAAAAATTGCTGCTTTCGAAGCTCACCGTGTTGCGGGACCCCTTAACCCCTGTGGTTATGCCGATTTCGAGTGAATCCTGGTTGAGGTGCCAGACCATGCGGTCAGTATTGAGGTTCATATTGTAAAATGAAGAGAAAAACGGATTCCGCTCAGAACCTTTTTCCCCACGTGCCAATGAAATTAACTGTTTGGGAATATCAATCCGGAAGCTGGCTGCGGGGTGAAAAAGGCTGTCAGTCCCCATGTAAAGCTTGGCGTCTACGCCCTGCGCCACCACACTGCTGCCGCGTTTTATGATAAACAAGGGGCCTTTTCCATAAAAAACGCGTTCCCGCTTCTTGTTGTACACGGTCATTTGGGCTGGATCACTGCCCGAACCATAACCATAAAGGGCATTGCCGACAAGCTTGAAACCGCCAACATATTCGATGCCCTGTCCTATTTTATTGACTTTCAACTTTTTGTCGAACGACTCAAAACGCGGGAACTGGTAATCGCGCAAAGAGTCGGCCTTGGCCGTGCTGCTCCGGGCCTGAACGATCACGTTGTTTTCAAATTTTCCTTTGATGCCCTCTTTGAAATACAGGGGATAATACAGCGTAGCCGTGTCGCATTGGAACAGTGGCTTGTTGACCTCCACATTGTATGAGCCGAGTTGGACATAAATAGAAGAATCCATGCCCGCTTCCGACCAGGACACTTTACCGCCCTGGCCTTTCCAAATATTGTCGAAGGGAAAGTATTCCCCGGAGGTTCTGATGACTGTGGTAGAGTCCATTTTTCTGGCGCCGATCAAGTCGATGTCTTTGCAAATCAGGCTTGGAACTTTATCTGTATAGGCGAAATCATAGCTGCCGCCCTTGAATTTCCAGGTCACCGACCCGCCTTCACCGGCTTTCAGCGCGCGGCTTTCCATCAGGTCGCAAGAAAATTCCAGGAACTGGCCGATCGGTTTTGTCCGGCCCCGGTCAACGCCCGTCAGCACGGTTTCTGTGAAAGTATGCCAGCGGGAGAACAAGGTTGTATCGGCATCGGCTTTGGCCGCGATTATCGCATTGAAATAGTTTTTATAATAGGGGTAGGCCGATAGGTTTTGGCTGCCCAACACGTTGGAGATCAAAATAATACG
>CAYVPM010000123.1:5550-7054 GCA_964453475.1 uncultured Saprospiraceae bacterium
TGTATTTCAGCTTCTTTAAATGCACCTGCGCGGTACATTTTTTTAAATACGGTATAGGTCTCCTCCAAATCCGGGCGCTTGGAAGTGGTCATAAAAACGCCCAGTTGGTCCACAAATTCGTTGGGGTTTTCGGGAAATTTTGCCGGCGCCTGGGCGTACAAAAGTCCAGCGGCAAAAACAAAAAGGAGCAGGAGCGCCGGCTTAATGAAGGTAGCGAAATTGGTATGCTTCATGTGAATCATTATAAACTTGGGAACGAGCGGGGAATAAATTAAACGACAAAAGTCGGAAAAAATTGAGAAGGGAATAAGGTTTAAGGTTTCGGGGTATAAGTTAAAAATCCGTTCCTGACAGTGGTCTGAACTTGATTACCCGCCCCCCAACTTCGGGTTCCCTGCATGACGCGCGGCGTCCCGAACCGTTTTTTTCTCCAAATTTTTCCGAAGCGCTTCCGTAAGGTCAACACCCGTCTGGTTGGCCAGGCAGATCAGTACAAAAAGCACATCTGCCATCTCATCGGCCAGGTCAGCGGGTGCAGACGCGGCCTGTTCCGGGGTTTTGAACGACTGCTCGCCGTAAAGCCGCGACATGAGGCGGGCTACTTCACCCACTTCTTCCATGAGGATGGCGGTGTTGGTAAGCTCGGCGTAGTAACGGATGCCAACCGTTTTTATCCACTGGTCAACCGTATCTTGTGCTTGTTGAATGGTCATAATTGTGTTTTGGTATAAAAGACTGGAATGAAAATTGCCACAAAATTGTACTTTTGTTTGCGACAGCACAACCAAGACCAAATCGTTCTTGTTAGTGCATGCAACCATCCCGCACAAAACAACACCATTTCCTCCAAGCAACAGCGCCCAATTATCACATTATCAAATTATCCCATTATCATATTAAAAAAATGTTCGGTCGAAAAAAATCTCCAGACATATTCGAACGCCTCGAACAGGAGGCGTCGGATGAGTTGCGTCTGCTCGACGACCTGGGGCCACAGCAATTCGACACGGAGCACCTGATGGAACTGCACGCGAAGGTATGCGAACAAATTACCCTCCAGCAAAAGCACCAACGAATTTCATTGTCCGTCGGAGCCGCCGCCGCAGGCTGGGTTATCCTGGGCGCCATCGCATTTTTGATGGGCTTTCAAATATTAACGCTTGCCGCCTTCGGGCTTGCAGCGGTGAGCCTTGCAACCTTCCTGGGCTTGCTTTTGTTCTCCGCCCAGCGTTACCAAACAATAGGCCATCTGAACAGCACCCGGCACAGTATTGAAGACGAGCTCCGCAGCCGCCGCGGCCTGCAACGGGAAAGAACGGGGGATTGGTGAAAAAATTTTTTTTGCTGCGTCTGTTTCATTTGCCGGTTGTCTTTAACCAAAGCGCCACGGCTTGTATCAAAAAGCCTGGCCAATAAAAGCGAACCAATTTTAATTTCGTTCGAGTGTTTAGACCTTCCAGGTTTTGAAAACCTATGGTATGTACATAAGTTCATTGACAAGGCT
>CAYVPM010000124.1:0-7013 GCA_964453475.1 uncultured Saprospiraceae bacterium
AAATACTGGTAAAACCGTGGCTGTTTCGGTAGAGGTTGTACAGCGCTTTATTGCGTCCCATGAAGGCAGGGGTGCCTTCCGGAATCGTATTCTTGGGCTTGATGTTCTCGGCGTAATTGGTCAGGAAGTCGTCGAAATCCTCATCCAAAGTATGAAAATTCCTGAACTGCGTTGTAAGCTGGGTAATCTGGTTTGAGGTCGAGTTTTGAAACGAGCGGAATATAAGCCCGCCGTCATTCACCCCAATCATCGCGCCGAAGGTGTGGGGGCTGGGCTGGTTGTAATTGTTGTTAATTTGGACAATTTGCGCCTGGCTCAGGTTTTTTCCGTAGTTTTTATTGGCCAAACAAGAGGCTGCCGCCGACACCGTGGTAAAAGTAGCCGGTTGCGAATAGGCGCTCAAACCCACAACGCAGGATGCCTGAATGCGCACCTGGTACTGGGTCGCGGCGCTCAGAGGCGGGTTCAAATAGGCCAGCGATGGTGGTATGTTGACCCCTTCCGTAATCCAGTTGCCCGCCGTCCCTTGCCTGTATTGCAGGTTATAAGCCAACACGTTGTTCTCATTGGTCAGCAATACCGAAGCGCTGGTGACATCGGGTATTACATCCGGCGCAAGCGGCGTTAGACATCCGGCAGGCACCGTACGGGTAAAACGGGTATAATAGCTCGACGTGGCGCCACAGTTCTTTTTAATCTCTACCTGATAAGGGCCTGCAACCAAACCGCTGATGACAAATGGCGGGGCAGAAACAGATGCCGCATCGGAAAGGATCAACCAGTCGCCCGTATAGCCTTCGCGATACCGAATTGTGTGGCTCCCGGAAGAAGTCCAGTTAACAGATAGCGCACCCGGCTGGGCAGTTACCGAAACGCCCGATGGTGGGCTACAGGTTTCTGTCGCGCTGCCCGTCGAATAGTTCACGGCCGGCCCCCAAGCCGACATTGAATTGTCACATACAGAACGGAGTTGGATACTGTAGGTCGTGCTTTTCCGAAGGCCCGTCAAGGCATAAGGCGGCAGTACCGGGGTTTCAAAAACTGTTTTTTCGCCCGGGGCGCTGGTTTCCCAAAAGCGCATTTCGTAGGCCATTGCGCCTGGTATAAGCGACCAATCAAGGTTGAAATAGTTGGAACTTTGTGGCGTGCTGAGCCAGGGTGCTTGAGGGGCAGGACATTGTGCCGAAAGCCCGGCAGACAAAAGGAAAAAAAGGCAGATTACCCGCCATGCTGGGAGAGGTCTGATAAGATTCATAAGAAGCGCTAGAGATTAAAAGGCAATAAAAAATCGACAGATGTGTTTTGAAGCCTCTGTCGACCTGACATGCCAAAATTATAGGCCAAATATCGATACATAAGTTATGTTTGCATGTTTGTCATATGGGCGACTATATTCTCCCGCCTTCACCGGAAGTTGTACATGACCCTTTGACTCCCCAAACGTGAACATTTGCTGCGCAAAACACATGGAAACCCTCATTTCGATAGATGCCGTTGAAAAAATCGCTGCCGGGCACGACCCCGTCGCGCGGAACTACCAAATCACAAAAAGCTACCACGAACTTTCACGTGTAATGTCGCAGCGCACTGGCCCCTGCGCCAACTGGTGCAGTTTTGCCACCTGGGCATCGCGCCAGGCTGGACAGACCATCCGAAAAGAAGACCTGCGGAAAGCCTTTGAAACGCACCTGGAATCGGCGCCGGAAATCAGGAATGCACTGGAAGCCATTGCGCGGGAAGCCCTGCAAAAAAATCGTTTCCTCACGCAAAAAGTCATGCACAGTCTGATTTGGGAAGCTATAAACCCACAGGCAGCCATGAACCGGGCGAGCGATGCTGTGGCCCGCGGGAACCAAAAAGTGTATGCAGAGATCGGGCGGGAATTTGCCCGTTTTATCGCGACCTGCCTGCCCGACATCCACATGGACAGGGACAAAATTGAAGCCTTCTGTGCTGCATTAAGGCCCGGTGATCCGCCAAACGGGCAACGCTACCTGCTGCAGGCATTCAACCACTATTACCAGTCTTTTTTTGAGCCTGTGCCGAAAGCCAGGGCGGAGTTGATCCTACTGGCGAACCTTGAAATCGGATTTCACGAACAAACACGCCTGCAGCCCGAAATTGCCGCAGCCCTGGAGGCATCGCTTGAAAGCCCGGAGCTTATCGCAAAGCGCATCCGAAAGGCATTGCTACCGGGTTCAAACTGGCTCGAATACATTGCAGGCTATTTCAGACACATTCTGGGCCGCCCCAGTCCGCTGGAAGCCATGTTGCAGCCATTTGTAGTATTGGCGCATCGCCAAATCAGGCTTTTTCTGAGCAAAAACATGATGGAACTCGGTTTCCCGCCGAAGGTACGCCTGCGGCTGGGGAAGGATATAAAAGGGCAATTCCCCGTCCTGCTCCAGCAAATTTCGAACCCTGACTTGATCGCGCTGCTGCAACAAATAGACCCAACCCCCAACAGCCTGCAGGATACCGGCGCCATAGATTGGGCCGATTTGCCCGACCGCCTGCACTTCATTGCAGACTTGTTCCGTTGTTATCAGGAAAGTCCTGAATTATTAGGGGAACCTTTTTAAAAGCTGATTGGTTAGAATGAATTATAATTGCAGCTGGTATCAAAAAACCTTGCATGATTTTTTTGCACACCTTATGAAACAACAGGCTCTCAGTTGGCACGCGTAATGCCAGCTGGGAGCCTGTTGTTGTTTTGTGCGTTTTTTGTCAAAACAAAGTGGAGTCCAGAAACCACTCATAAAAAGGGGGCGCATCCGAAAAGCCAAAAGAGTAGGGATTATTCAAACCATTAAATGAAAAATTAACAATGGAACAATCAAAAGTGGACATGTTTATCATGTCAAGCAGTAAATTCTTCGAGGGCCATCAAGTGGCCGCCATCCGCGACCGTATTGCAAGCCTCGACGACTCAAAATGGAGCGTCTTGCAAACCCTGCAATTCAAAGATCCAACCACCATACTCATCGTATCACTGCTGGGCGGCACCTTGGGGATCGACCGCTTTATGATCGGCGATACCGGCCTCGGCGTGGGCAAACTGTTGACCTGCGGCGGTTTCGGGATTTGGGCGATAATTGATTGGTTCATGATCCAGGATGCCACGCGCCAAAAAAACATGGCGCTATTGCAACAGGTCATTTATTAATGCCTTTTCACAGGAATAAACTATACCTGCTCTTGTCAGCAGCGTGTTTGGCAGGGTATATTTGGCTTTATGTTTCGATACCGGCAAGCGTGTCCGGCAACGAAGTTTGCCTCATAAAGCACGTGACAAATATGCCCTGCCCTTCCTGTGGCAGCACCCGCTCCGTGATGGCCCTTTTGCAGGGCCATTTTATGCAGTCGGTATACTTGAACCCATTGGGCCTTTTATTGCTCACCGCGCTCTTCTGCACGCCGGTTTGGATTGCCTACGACCTGTTCACCCGAAAAAACAGCCTACAAAACTTCTATCTCAAAACAGAAACAGCCCTTCAGAAAAAAGCCATTGCCATCCCCGCAATCTTGATGGTTTTATGCAACTGGTGCTGGAACATCTACAAAGGACTATGATAACCATTGAAAAATTCGCATACCAACCCGGCGACCACGAGTCTGAAAAGGCCTCGAACAGTTACCTGATGTCGCTCATCGCCGTCATGGGCGGTCTTCCCTTACCCATCATCAACCTTTTTGCCACCCTGATCTTTTTCTTCGGCAACAGAAATGCGCCATACTTCGTGCGCTGGCATTGCACCCAGGCCCTTTTGTCTCAACTCTCCCTGGTGTTTATGAACAGTGTCGGTTTTTGGTGGACGGTTTCCATCATTTTTGGTTCAGAAACCCTTAGCAATAACTACCTCGCTTACATCATTACCGTATTTTGCTTCAACCTGTTCGAGTTTATCGCCACCATATACACTGCCATCGTCACCCGCAAAGGCAAGCACGTGAAATGGTGGTTTTACGGAGACATTACCGACATGATCTGCAAGGAGCGGGAAACCGATCAACTGGAAGGCCTTAAAACAATTTAAACCTCTAATGAAAAAGATAATAATTCAAGGCATTCTGATCGTGGCTGCGTTTTTCGCAACCTGGTTTTTATTGAAAAATATCGACTGGATGGATATTTTTAATGCGGAAGAAAAAAGCGAAAAGACCGAAGAAAAGCTGGGCGACCTGTTTTGGGAAATGATCGAAAAAACCGAACACGAAGTCAAAAATACCGAAATCACTGCCCCGATCGACAGCTTGTTGCGCAAAATCTGCACGGAGAACGGTATCGAACGCGGCGGCGTAAAACTACATGTAGTAAAAAGCGACGACGTGAACGCGTTCGCCCTTCCCAACAAGCACCTCGTGATATTTACAGGCCTGGCAGAGGCCAGTGAAAACGAAGCGGCCCTAAGCGGGGTCATCGGCCACGAACTGGCGCACATCGAGCTGAACCACGTCATGAAAAAGTTGATCAAGGAAATCGGTTTGTCGGTGCTGATCTCCATGACCACGGGAAACAGCGCTGGCGGAGAAGGCATAAAAGAAGCAGCGCGCCTGCTATCTTCCTCTGCTTACGATCGGAAACTTGAAAAAGAAGCGGATATCAAAGCAGTGGATTACCTCTCTGAGGCAAACATCCCCTCCGGACCATTTGCCGATTTTTTGTACTCCATTTCGGACCATGAACCGGATTTTGCCAAAAACCTCACCTGGGTCAGCACACACCCGGATTCGAAGGAAAGGGCCAAGTACATTCTGGAATACAGCCAGGGCAAGGCGATCGAAGCGAAGGACGTTTTGGCGCCCGGTAGTTGGGACAACCTGAAACAGGCCTTGCAGGATTACAACTAAAAAGCCACACTACTGGCCATTTTATTTCACACAACAACACAACGGATTGATTTTAAGCAACTTAGGTTTCACGCCGTCGTGTGTTGCGTGAAAAATGTTGTGTGGTAAAAAGCACTCCTCCAGGCCGTATCGATACAATACCTACGCGGAACTTACTCATCTCTCATCTCTCATCTCTCATCTCTCATCTCTCATCTCTCATCTCTCCCTACAGGCCGAATTCACGCAACACATCCGCAGGAGGCCCATCCCACTGGTTGGGCGTATTCCCTTGAAAGCCAATATCTTCAATACCTATTTTACTCGACCAGAACCCTGAAGCCGTGAGGTTGCGCAACAGGCTGAAAAATACAATGCCCTGGCTCATGCCTGGCTTTTTGCGCTCCGGGTAGGCGATGTCTTCCACGATGGCGATGCGCTCTGCCTCCTGCAAATCGATAAAATTCTTTTCATAGCGCCGTTTCGACTGGTTGTCGAGCCAGGTGAGGCCACCGCGAAGCGGGGTTTGCATGTCGGGCTTATCTTTGGCCATAAACTCGATAAACTCCACCGCGCCCGCATCCGAGGCGCTGCCAGAACGGCCATCCCTGGGAATAATGATATCAACCAAAACTTTGATGGTTTTCAGTTCGTGTTTGTTGAAAAACTGTTCCGCAAACAATTTGGCATCGCGAATTTTCTCATATTCTGTTCGGCCAAACTGCTCGAAAACCGGATCCTTTTTTTCCTCCGCAGAAAGCGGAAATGGGTCTAATATTTCAGCAGCCTGCACCTGCGGGTTCAGGCCAACAAGGCCAAGGGAACTCAAGCTAATGCCTTTAAGGATGTCGCGTCGTTTCATAATTTTTTCAAAGTTTACCTGCATTCCGCTCCGCCACGATATGCCGCGCTGCCCGCATGGACAGTGCCAGGATGGTCCAGGTGCAGTTTTTATCGCCCTGGGATACAAAGGGCGCGGCATCCACCACAAACAGGTTTTTAACATCGTGGGCTTGCTGCCATTGGTTCAGCGCCGATGTTTTCGGGTCTTTGCCCATACGGATGGTGCCGACTTCGTGGATGATTTCTCCGGGCAGGTTTAGGCCATAGTCCTGTTCTTTTGTAGGCTTCGGGCCCAATGGAATGCCACCCAGTTCATGGATAATTTGCTCAAAAGTGTCGTGCATGTGTTTGGCCTGGAGCCTTTCGTGGTCGGTCCAATGATAGTTGAAACGCAAAATGGGGATGCCGAATTTATCTACTTTCTCGGGGTCGATTTCACAGTAATTGTCTTCGCGCGCGATGGCTTCACCGCGGCCGGCCATGCCGATGTAAGCGCCGTAAAAACGCCGGTAATCGTCTTTAAGGGAAGCGCCGTATCCGCCGGCTTCGTGTTTGCTGCCGTCGCGGGCCGGGAACATGCCATTTATTTTTTCAATGCCCCAGCCGAAGCCGTAGGCGGGCAAGCCCATGCCGCCCCAGTACTCGATGTGATAGCCGCGCGGGAAATCGAGTTTTTTGTTGTCGAGCCACCAGGGAGAATACACGTGCAAGCCCCCTACTCCATCCTCGTTGTAGCGCTTGCGGTCGAACAACTGCGGGATGATGGCGCTGCGTGAAGCGCCGGTGGAATCGTGCAGGTATTTACCCACCACCCCGGAAGAATTGGCCAGGCCTTCCGGGAACCTTGCCGATGTTGAGTTGAGCAGTAAACGCGCTGATTCACACGCACTTGCGGCAAGTATCACGATTTTGCCTTTCACCGTTTTTTCCTCCAGGGTTTGGGTATCGATGTAAGAAACTCCGGTTGCCAGGCCCGTTTTGGCATCGGTGAGCACCTCCCGCGCCATGGCGAAGTAAATGGTGTCCAGCTTTTTGGTTTTGCTGGCCGGTTTGCACAGGCAGGATGAGGAAGAAAAATCGGCGTAGGCCACACAGCCGCGGTTGCATTGGTGACAATAGAAGCACACGCCGCGCTCGTCGTTGATGGGTTTGGTAAGGATGCTCAGGCGCGAGTGAATGGTGGTGATGCCCAGGTTTTTGTTGCCTTTTTGCAGCAGCATTTCGTGTAGCCGCGGCTTGGGTGGCGGCAAAAAAACGGAATCGGGGTCGTTTGGCAGGTTTTCCACCGAACCGAACACGCCAATAAGCCGGTCGACCTCGTCGTAGAACGGCGCCACATC
>CAYVPM010000125.1:0-7004 GCA_964453475.1 uncultured Saprospiraceae bacterium
AGAACACTTCGTCCATAGAATTGGCCTGGAATTGCTGTTTCAGGTTGTGGGGCGTATCCAGGGCCGCGATCACGCCATCGACCATGATGGATACGCGGTGGCAGTATTCGGCCTCGTCCATGTAGTGGGTGGTGACGAACACCGTAATGCCGTTGTCTGAAGCCTCGTAAATCAAATCCCAGAATTGCCGGCGGGTGACGGGATCGACACCGCCTGTTGGCTCGTCCAGGAATACAATGATTGGACTGTGGAAAACGGCTACCGAAAACGCCAGTTTTTGCTTCCAGCCGAGCGGTAGTTCCTGTACCCTTTTTTTGGCCTCCCGTTCGAGGCCGAGTTTTTGGATCAATTGAGCGCTTTTGGCCCTAATTTCGGCATCACTCATGCCGTAGATGCCGCCAAAAAAATCGAGGTTTTCCTGAATGGTCAGGTCTTCATACAAAGAAAACTTCTGGCTCATGTAGCCGATGTTTTTTTTGATGCTTTCCGTCTGGGTGTACACGTCGAAACCCGCAACGCTTGCCGTGCCCGAGCTTGGCGCGAGCAAGCCGCAGAGCATGCGCATGGCGGTGGTTTTGCCAGCCCCATTGGCGCCCAGGAATCCGAATATCTCGCCTTTCTCCACCTCGAATGTGACGGCATTGGCAGCGATGAAATCACCGAATTTCTTGCTGAGCTTGTCAGTTTTTATGACGATGTCTTGAGACATGTTGTTTTACAATTTGAAAAATGTCCAGTAGTGTGATTTTTGCCACTTTGGCTTTTTTGAAACACACTTTATTCAATTTTATCGCTATTTGTTGGCAAATTGAACACTATAAGATGCCAAGCTGCTGCCAACTCTTTGGCGAAGCCTGCTGCTATCCCATCCCCGAAGGAGGAGGGGACAGGTGTGGGGTCAACGCAACAGTTTGATGAAACAATCCTCGATACTCGGTGCCACTGCCGTTACTTCCACCCCTTCCATCCCTTTTTTCTCTAAAAAAGCGACCAAATCCGCGGCCTTCACTCCGCCCTTTTTATCCACCGCGACATGCGCATACTCCCCGAACCCAAAGCAACTCAGCACTTTATCATATTGGTTCAGCTCCCGAATCATGGCCGACATCCTGCTGGATTTTACCGCGTACAATTGATCGGGATATGCCGCTGAAATTTGCGCAGGCGTATCGATGGAAAGGATTTTTCCGCCTTGTATCAGGGCAATACGATCGCAGCGGGCCGCCTCGTCCATGTAGGGCGTGGCCACTACGATGGTGATGCCCTGGGTTTTGAGGCGCTTCAGCATTTCCCAAAATTCTTTTCGGGAAACGGGATCAACCCCCGTAGTGGGCTCATCCAGAAACAGCACGGAAGGCTTGTGGATCAAGGCGCAGCACAAGGCCAGTTTTTGTTTCATGCCGCCCGAAAGCGCGCCTGCGCGACGGTGTTTGAAAGGTTCTATCTGTACGTAAATGTCCTCAATAAGACTGTAGTTTTCGGCGATGGTGGTATTGAACACGGTGGCAAAAAAGTGCAGATTTTCTTCCACGCTCAAGTCCTGGTACAAGGAAAACTTGCCGGGCATGTATCCCACCCTGTTCCTGATTTGCCGGTAGTCTTTCACGGTGTCGAAGCCGTCGACCGTTGCGCTGCCGCTGTCGGGAAGCAGCAGGGTAGTCAATATCCGGAAGATGCTGGTCTTGCCTGCCCCGTCGGGCCCGATCAGGCCGAATATCTCTCCCTGATCCACAGAAAAGGAGACATTGTCCACGGCCAGAAACTTTTCCTTGCCATAGGTCTTGCTGATGCTATTAACTGATATTGCCTCCATTGAATAATTGATGATTACCTGATTTGAAAGTATAAAGGTGTGATTAACACATAGACACATAGGGACATAGGACACATAGGGTATAATACCTCGGACCATGGGCTTGGGCACAGTAAATCAATATGTTACGATATTATCCATGTACAAAACTTGTTACTTGGCCCTTAAGGAGTTATCCTATGTGTCCTATGTCCCTATGTGTCTATGTGTTAAAAAAACAAGTTGGCCCGCTACAACAGCACTTCTCCGTACATCCCGATTTTGAGCGTCCCATCATTCTTCACTTTTATCTTCAGGGCATACACCAGGTTGGCCCTTTCGTCCTTGGTTTGTATGGTTTTGGGGGTAAATTCTGCCTTGTTGGAAATCCAGGTGACGGTGCCGGGCAGTTCTTTCAGCTTATCGGGTCCGTCGTCTACCAGGACCTTCACGTTTTGGCCTGTTTTTACCGATGAAAGCTGCGCTCCCGTGATGTAGGCCCGCAGGGTCATTTCCGACATGTCGGCGATTTTGTAAAGCGGCTTTCCCAATGTGGCAAATTCTCCGGCCATGGCGTATTTGGCCAGCACGATGCCTGCTGCGGGGTTTTTGATTTGCCCGCGTGCGATCTGGTCGTTCACTTGTTCCACCCTTTTTTGGATGCCTGGCTTTTCGCTCAAAATGCCCCTGTTTTGCAGGTTTACGCTGGCGCGTGTGGAGGCGATCTGTTGTTCCAGCACCCCCAGTTGTTCTTTGGCGGTGTTCAGTTGTTTTTGCAACACGGCAATCTGTCCGATGGCATCGTCCAGTTGTTTGGGCGTTGCGGCATCTGCTTTTACCAGTTTGCCCAGGCGGACGCGTTCTTTTTCTGCCACTTCAATTTGTTGTTGCAGCACCTCGATCTGCGCTTTCTGTGTTTTGCTCTGTGCTTTCAGGATGGCGACCTGCGGTTCGGCATCGTTGGTTTTTTGGCCGATGGCCCGGAGGCTTGCCTCTATCTGGCCTTTTTGCAGTTCCAGTCCCAGCACGTCGATGCTGCCCACGGCATCGTTTTTGGCGAGGGTATCGCCTTCTTCAAAATCCAGCTGCAGGATTTTTCCCGTCGCCTCCGCGCTCACAATAATTTCATCTGCTTCGAAAGTGCCGGAAGCGTCGTATTTCGCTTTGCCGCTGTTGCAGGAAACAAGGGCAATGAGGGAGATTGAAATGAGTGTTATCTTGTTCATTTTGAAGAAATTGTGACTAGTTGCCAGTGGTAGTTTTTAAATTGTATGCAGCCATCAGGTACTGAATATCGTGCAGGATTTTAGACTGACGGGCGCCGTCTTCGGCGTTCACTTCGCGCAGGTAATCGTTGGATGTGATGACCCCGTTTTCCAATTGCACGGAAGCGGTGTTTTTGACACTGCCACGCAAGACAATGATCTCTTCGTCGGCGCGGATGAGGGCTTGTAGTTTACTCAGCTCGGCATTTTGTTGTTTGAGGGCGAAGTTGGTGTTGAAGAGGAATACCGCGCGCTGTACATCAACCGTCTTTTTGTTCAAATCCAGCAGCTTGCGTTCGTTTTTCAGGGTGTAAAACCCCGAAAGCGGCACATTCAAACGGAGCCCGCCGATGTAGTAAGGGTCGAAATCGTTGCTCAGGAAGTTGAAGGCGGGCCTGCCGATGCCACCCTGGAAAAAGAGACCGATTTTGGGCCTGTTTTTGGATAAAAGCAGCCCGTTTTGCACGTCCAGGGTTTGGCGCTGATAATCGAACAAAAGCAGCTCGGGCCGATTGATGTTTTGAGAAAGCCCGGGGTTGGAGGGTATGGCAAGCTTGGTGGATTCGTCCAGGACCTGTCCGGTGAGCAGGCCCAACATATCGATGAAAGCTCTTTTATTGGCTTGTAGTTCGATGCTGCGTTGGACTACTTTCAACAACTCCGCTTTCAGCAAGTCGACGCTGCTTTTGAAAGCGGCGCCGTTGTCCACTGCGCCCTGTGTTTTCCGGATGCCGTTTTGGATGTCCTGTTGCAACAGTTCCGTTTGCTTCAGTTGTTCGTCGAGCAGGAGTATGCCGAAAAACACCTGGTTCACCCTTTCCTGTAGTTTGTACAACTCTACTTCCAGCTTTTGCTGCTCCACCTGGGCATTGGCTTGAATGACTTTCTTTTGTTGCTTGATGGTCCCGCCATCGTAAATGCTTTGGTTGAGTTCTGCAAAAAACTTGTACTGGTCTTTGCTCAATTGCGTGACACCGGGCAATTGGGCCGGGAATTGGATTACATCCGATTGGTAGGTAGCCTGGCCATTGATGTTGAACTGGGGCAGGTAGCCTTTTGTCGCGTTTTCAATGGTATAGGAACTGCTTTTTTCGATCAGGCCCTGCTGCTGCAACAAGGGATAGTTCAGCCGGGCCAAGGCATAGCAGGTGTCGATGCTGAGTCCTGTCGATTGCCCATTCGCGCCGATGCTGGACATAAGGATGAACAGCGGGATCATAGACTTGAAAATGTTGCTCATTTGCTTTAATCGTTTGTTTAATAGTAGGGCAAATTTTTTTAAGTATCCGCCAACATTGCCCGAACCCAAACGGGAATCAGCTTTCTGCGCTCCTCCATCATTTTTTCAAATCCGGTATTTTTCACTGTTGCCAGTGTGCCAATGATGGGCTTTGCCGCAAAAGGGAATACCGTCATGCCCAGGATGTTCAATATAAAATGGATCGGGTTGATGTCCGGCTTTTGCTTGCGCACTTGTTGGATGAAACTGGATTGCTCTAAAAAGGTGCCGATCGGGATCCGGTTTTGCATCTGCTCGGGATGTTTCCTGAGTTCACTCAATACAAAAATTGGCAAGTCGGGATGCTCCAAAAGCATGTCGATATAATGATTGACAATATTATCGATCTTGGTTTCCAGGCTGCTGCTTTCATCCATAAGAATTGGAACCAGGCTGCCAAAAAGTTGCTGGACGCGCTCCAGCATGATTTCCTCAAACAGCTTCTCTTTGCTGCGGAAATAGTAGTTCAACAAAGCCAGGTTGATGCCCGACGCTTCTGCAATGTCGCGTGTGCGCGTGGCGGCATACCCTTTTTGGGTAAACACTTTGCGGGCAGCGTCTTTTATCTTTTGCTCTGTGGAAAGGTCAACTTCTATCTTGGGCTTGGTGGCCATTGCTGCATTTTAGGTAAATGTTGAGACAAAGGTAATGGAGGTTTTTTTGTTAAACAAATATTTTAATCAAATGATTAGTTTTTTTGTTTGACTTACCTTCCCACGCGCCCAAAAACCGGAAACCGAACGGTTCTGGATTCTCCATCCGGCCAAATTTCCGCCAGTCGCGCCAAAAACGCAGCATCCATGGGCGAGCGCCCGTGTTTTTTGACATAATGTTGCAAGCCCGACCATGTATTCAAAAAGCCGATCAATTGCTCCCGTGTCCATTCGTATTCCATATACATTTGAGGAAAGGGGGTTTCCGCAAATGGAAAAGGGATGCTGCGGTATTCCGTATCCACCAATAGTCGTTCCGGGTCCCAGTATTTCCCCAAAACCCCTTCATACAAATGGTCGATCAAGGCCTCGAGCGGCGCATCGTCTATGCGCATCAGGGTATACCCAACCAGTGCCAGCAGGCCGTCGGGTTTCAGCACCCGCCTTACTTCCGGATAAAATCGATCAAAATCAAACCAGTGCGCCGCTTGGCCCACAACGATCAAATCAAAAGATGCGTCTGCAAAATCAGGCGTTTCAGCGGCTTGCAGGCTGTAGCGAACCTGCGGGTGGGGCGTTGCGTTTTTCAGCTGGTTTTCGCTGATGTCGGTGGCTTCTACCCAACGGAAACGTTCGGCGAGCTGCAGCGCTATCTGGCCGTTGCCGGTGGCGCAGTCCCAGGCTTTGTCAAATTGCCGGCTGTGTTGGAAAAGAAAGTTGAAAAGCCCCTTGGGGTAGCCCGGGCGAAAGCGGGCGTATTCGGATGCTTGAATAGAAAAATTGTCTTTCATCCTGATGTCAGGCCACTTCAGCCTTCCGTGGCTTCAATAAGGAGAATTGTTCTTCCAATGCTGCCTTTGCTGCCCGTTTTTCTTTAGCATTTCCTATTGAAAATACTTGTTCATAAGCAAGAAGTCCCCGGTCGAAATTATCTAAAATAAATTTGGTCATCTCTTTGGGGTTCAACGCAAAGAGATAACCGCGTAAAAAAGCAATGCGCTCCTTTTCGTCTTCAATCTTAGCATAGCTTTCGAGAAACAGATCATGGTTTTTCATATAAACACTTTTATTGCTCATAAATTAGGGAATTCCTTGTCAAGTTTCAATTTTTTGTCCAGTAGGGTATCAACCAGCTCTTGCAGTGCTTTCTTACCAATACGTTTTTCAAAGTCATCCCAATAGAGGCTTATGAGTGTCAATTGATCCTTAACTAGTGCCGCATCCGGCGAATATGCTATGAATCTACTGCCACATTTTCCCTTCATCTGCGTTATTCGTCGGTTAAAATATCCCGTATTTCTCCCTCCTCACGCCTTGATGAATGAAAAATCTGCCTCGTATATTCATAGCATATTCGCCGGATGCGGCACTAGTTTTTTGTGTAAAATTGCTTCGGCCTCGGTCATAGGGTTCAACTTTTGGGTTTTGGTTAATCCTTACAAATATAAAGGAATAGGCAACATTAAGCAATACCACACCAGTATTTTTTTATTGTCAGCTCCGCACCTCCGCCGCCAATTTTTCCAAATCCCTTACCAACAGGCGCGACCGGTTAAACGTGAGCAGTTTCAAATACCGCAGATCATTCAGGGTTGTTGTCACCGTTTGGCGGCTCGTGGCGGTGAGGTTGGCAATCTCCTGGTGGGTGATGAATTGACGCACCACCCATTCGTAGCCCACGCGTTGTCCTTTGGTTTTGGCCAAATTGACCAAAAACTCTACGATCCGGCTACGGCTGTCGCGAAACACCAGGGACTCCAAACGCCGCTCCATTTCCAGTTGCCGGGCGCCGAACATTTTCATAAAGAACAGGTTGAGTTCCGAACGCTCGCGCATCAGACCGCGCAATTCTTCAAGGGTCACCACACAGGTCGTGGTGTTTTCAAGGGCAGTTGCAGCATCGCGGCGCTGCGTTTCCCCCAACATGGAAAGCTCCCCAAAAACCTCTCCCCGTCCAAGGATTGCTTTGGTGATTTCCTTCCCGTCTTCATTCATCACCGAAATTTTAATGCGCC
>CAYVPM010000126.1:0-6988 GCA_964453475.1 uncultured Saprospiraceae bacterium
ATCGGTGCGCCGCGCATCTTGACGAGAGAGGACCAGTCACTGGGGGCACGCTTGATCCACCCCCTGCCCCTGGAAGGGGAGTGCTTTCTGGATTAATTTGGCTTTTCTTCATTAAATGTACAAAATCCTATCCCATCGAAATGCACTCCCCTTCCAGGGGCAGGGGGTGGATCAAGCGTGCTCCCTCAGTCCCCACTACCACAAAAACCCCTCGCCAAACTTCCTAGATAATATCCAAAATATCCGCCCCTCACTCCGCCCCTAATCCGATGTTCTTTTGCTAGAATCTACACTTGCCATCAATACTGCTAGCCAACCGACACAAACCCGTTTTCGCCCAGTATTCCCCGGTTTTTTAGTGAAAAGAATTTAACTTGCACTCCGAAATTGCACACAAATACTACGCTACAACCCAAATCTTTACTCATGAAAAGTCATTTCCCCGCCATCGCTTTCGCCCTTTTGCTCGGAATGAGCTTTGCTAGTGCCCAAACACCCGGATTTGAGGGGTCTCAAAGTGCCGAAAAAACCAAGCCGCCGTTCGACTCAACCATGGTGTATCCAGTTCCTGACACCATTGCCCCTATGGTTTCCTGCATACCAAACGTCACGGTGAACATAGCCGCCAATGGCCTGGCACAATTGTGGTCCACCGATTTCATTTTGGCCGCCGTGGATAATCTTACCCCGCAAGGCTTACTCCGTTTTGGAATACGGGAATCCGGCACAGGCCAAGGATTTCCATTTGACAGTTCGGGGAATGTCATTTCCAGCGTGCTATATCAGTCCCCTCAGATTGGGGTTCATCAAATTGAATCCTGGGTGCAAGATTGGGTTGGCAACAGCAGTGTTTGTACGACAACGGTGACCTTGACAGACCCTAATGGGCATAGCAACCTCGACTACAAACACATAAAAGTCCACCTGAAAACACCACCAAATTGCACTGTTGCAGAAGGGAACCTTATTGTAAAAGGTGTTGACGCAATGGGCTTTGCGTTTTATTTTGTGGTGAATAGTGATGAACAGGTAGTGATCGTTCCTAGCGGTAGCAGTGGCACCATCACCCCTTTTAAAGACGACAACCCCTTAAATGGCTTGGGCACCTGGGACAGGGAGCTAATGATCCGCCATTACAACGGCACTGAATTACTTGGAAATCCCTATCTGATTATCGCCGCAGATGTCAACCGGGACGGTGTAGTCAGTGAGCAAGATCAAATTGAACTAACCCGGCTTATCCTGGGCATCGACGAAAAATTTCAGCACAATACATCCTGGCGCTTTGTACTGGAAAGTTATACATTTCAAAACCCGGCCTCTCCCTTGGGCGAAGCATTTCCAGAGTCTTTCTCATTCAACAACATCCAGCAGGACTACGAGATCAATTTTATCCCCATAAAAGTTGGCGACTTGAATGGCACGGCTGTTTGCAACAATATTGCAGGAGAATCGGAGGAAGCGCGCCTGGGTGAGCTCCCGCCGGTCTCCTTAGATACAGGAGACGTAGAACCGCCCGTCATCGTCTGCTTGAATGGCATTCAGATCAATATCATGCCCACCAAGATGATAACGGTTTGGGCCAGCGATTTTATAGCTTGGGCCTCCGACAACATTACCCCTTTTCTCCAGCTTAAATTCGGCATCCGCGAAACAGGGACGGGCACTGGTTTTCCAGTGGATGCCAACGGTAACCCGGTATTCAGCATCACCTTTGATTGCACACATCTGGGCCAGAACACCTTAGAGGTTTGGGCTCTCGACGCGCAAGGGAATGCTGATTTTTGTACCACACAACTGCAAATTTTCGACGTCAACAACAATTGCATCAACAATGGAGTGGATGGTAGCCTCTGTTTTAAAGAGTATTGCAGTGGCAATGGCATAGCGGATGTTGATCTGCGGATATACGCAGATACCCTCCTTGGCAATCCGCCCATTACAATTTTTCAAACTGGCTTTAATAACACTTGTATTGATGTGCCGCAATTTGCCCCCATCGATTCCACGTACCTGATATCGTTATCCAAGGACGACAATCCGCTGAACGGGGTCACAGGTTTTGATATCCAGCGTTTGAGCAGGCATTTACGAGGGATAGAACCTTTTACAGAACCCTGGCAATGGGTCGCCGCCGATGCCAACCTGGACAATATGGTAAATGCCCAGGATAGTGTGACCCTTGTTCATTTGATTCTGGGCATCATTCAAAGTTTGCCCCAAGAGGCTTCCTGGCGCTTCTTCCGCTCCAACCATGTGTTCCCAAGCCCCAACCCCTTGTCACAACCATTACCGGAATCCATCCGGGTAGGCGAGTTGACCGATTCGCTTCAATTTACGTTTTATGGGATAAAAATTGGAGACTTGTCGGTCAATTGCCAGCCCCAGACACCCGTAAACACATTGCCCAACGCAGTAAATTTCTTTGCTGCCATCAACCCAAACCCAACGTATGGCAGCGCCACACTCGGCATTTTTACGGAACAAAGTGGGCCGGCACAGGTGCAAATCCGCGACATGTCGGGAAAACTGACTTATGAAATCAGCGTCCAATTAAACACAGGCCAACAATCACTGGAAATCCCGGAATCTGCCCTGGCATATCCGGGAATGTATTTCTGGAATTTGCAGGTGGGCAGGCAGCTGCAATCAGGGAAGTTAATCCGGCACTGAGAGGCGGGTTTATCGAAAAAATATATGTCAATATGTCAAATCGGCTATGTGGCCTATGTGTGCTATGTGGTAAAATTCCTATATGGTAAATGTCAATGTACTCAACAATTCTGTAAAATTGTCTGTTTTACCAGAATTTGTTGGGCAGCCCCAAATTTGCCCTGAAATTCAACAACCCGATCATGCGTTTTCTTTCAAGTATAATTATTGCCTCATTATTCGCGCAGCTGCTCGCAAGCTGTGTGCAAACGACCAACGACCGGCCATTGCCCATCCTGGGCGAGCGGGACATCACCCCGGAAGGTGACACTATTTACCCGACTATACCCGACTTTCAGTTCATCAACCAGGACAGCCAAATCGTGAACAATGCCACTTTCGCAGGCAAAGCCTACGTTGTGGATTTTTTCTTCATCCATTGTCCTACCATTTGTCCAAAAGTGAAAGCCAATGGGCTGCGGGTGTATAATAAATTCAAGGAAAACGATGGTTTGCTGATGCTATCGCACTCCATCGATATTCGCAATGACACCGTGGCGGCCCTTAAGCACCATGCAGAAAAACTGGGCATATCGTCGAAAAAATGGCACATGGTCACGGGGGACCACGATGCCCTTTATGCTATTGCAAACAACTATTTCAGCGTTGCCAAGGAAGACCCCAGCGCGCCTGGAGGGTTCGACCACTCTGGCCGCCTGATTTTAGTGGACAAAAACCGCCATGTGCGCTCTTTTTGCGATGGTACAAATGCCGAGTCCGTGGACAGGTTCATGCTCGACATTCAAAAACTGCTCAAAGAAAAGTAGGGTGCAGCCGTCGGGGCAGACATACCTGGGAATTCAGCAATCCAGACGCCCAAATCCGCAATTCGAAATCACTCGTTGGCTTTCCACACCCGAAGCACGTTCCCGCTGCAAATCTTTCGAATGTCGTCGTCTGAATAGCCGCGCCGCATGAGCTCTTCGAGCAGGTTGGGGAACATGCTCACATCAGCCAGGTCGAGCGGCAGGGCCGCCCCTACCCCATCGAAATCGCTGCCGAGCCCGATGTAATCGATACCCACCAGGTTTTTAATGTGGTCGATATGATCCGCTACTACGCGGACGGAAATCCAGAAAGGTTCTCCGTTCTTTTGGGCAAAGTCTTTGAAAAATGCGGCCGCTTCCGGGCCATGTTCCGGGATTTTCAAAGCTTCACGGGTGGAGTCGGCCATTTTCCAGGCTGTGCGCACCTTGCTTCCCAGAAAGAATTGGCTGAAAGGCACTTGCACAACGCCATTTGTTTTAGCTATTGCCTTGATGAGTGTATCTGGAAGGTTGCGCTCGAATCCGGGCGTGAAATGCCGGCAAGCGGAGTGGGTAGCGATCAGCGGCTTTTTTGCTTCCTCCAGCACATCCCAAATGGCATCATCGCTCAAGTGGCTTACATCCACCATGATGCCAACCCTGTTCATTTCACGCACAACTTCGCGGCCAAAACTGCTGAGCCCTTTGTGCGTGTGCAAGGTATCGTACGAAGAATCGCAAATCTGATTGTCCCGGCTGTGGGTAAGCGTGACGTAGCGGATGCCGCGTTGGTGGAAGTAGGCGACATCCTCCACCCGTTCGATGGGTGAGCCGTTTTCCATGCCCATCGGGAGGGAGATAATGCCTTTGTTAAAATTGGCTTGTAAGTCCTCAGCTTTTACAGGGACAGCAAATTTGTCGGGAAAGTCCTTGGCAATGGCGTACACCATATCAATAAGCGAATCAGCAACCTGCTTCGACCGGCCTGCTTCTTTTTGAAAAGCGGCCGGGATGTAGATGGACATAAATGGCCCCGATAAACCGCCTTTTTTTGCCCGTTCATAATCGAAATTGCCATCTGGATTTTTCAAGGCCCATTGGGTGTAGCCAGGCTTGTACCATTTTTTGAATTCCACCAGGTGCCACGGAAAGTCGATGTGGGTATCCACGATCATGGTGCTTTTCAGGAGTTCCTGAACGCGGGCTTTATAGTCGCTTGTTGGAGCAGGCTTTTTTTCAGTGCAAGCGGCAAAAATTGTAAAAAAAAGCAGCAGAATGGAATAGCGTTTCATGGTTGACGTAGTTTAGTTCCCGTTAGAAGTGCCGACAAACATATTGCCTTTTCTGCTTTTAAACAGATAGATTTTTTTAACACTTAGGCGCACAGGTATTTAGAGCCCATAGAGATTTATGGAACTGGCTACAGGTGCCTTTTCTTAAAAAAAATCTTTGCGTTTAGGCCCGCACAAGTTTTACAGCTTTCTGCCAAGTCTCGCCGCGCAACACGAGGGTATACACTCCAGGCGGGACGCTTGAGTCTTGGTTATCAACTCCTTGCCAGCTCCAGGACTGCGTACCGGAAAGTTCGCCGAAGTGTTTGGCAAAAACCAATTTGCCCTGTGCATCCAATACTTCAATTATTACTTTGCCGGTTTTGGGCATTTCCCAGCCGACATTCACCACATCAGAAAATGGGTTGGGCAGCAATTTCAGGTTCAAGTCAGGCCCAGCCAGGGGCAGCACTTTCGATACGCCGCTAACAGTGACATTATCAATGGTGACAATCTCGGCATTTGCATTGGTACTAACGCAGATTTGGAGGTTCATGACATCGCCTGCTGTTACTGCAATGGCAGGGAATAAAGTTTGTGCGCTTCCGTTGTGGCTGCCGGCTATATTTTCATATTTCACGGTGTAAGCCGGATCGCCATTAGCGCCTAGAACATTCGGGTGGCGAACCCAATTGCCTCCGTTTAGCTGATATTCGACGTTGATAAATTCCAGGGGCATCGTCTGCCCGGCGTCAAAACCAACCCATACCAGGTCGGCACTATAAGTGACGGTTCCGGTGCTGAACACCGTCAGATCCGGACTTAACCAGCACACTTCCTGATCCAAATCCAAGCACTCTAAAAGCCCCCCTGGTGCCGTGGCAAAGTAATCCGTCACATCCCGACCAAACTCTGCCGGCGGTTGCAACTCCCATGTGGAAAGCGACCAGCTTACCTGGCTAAAATCGTTTTCATGATTCAGCAGGTAGCCTTTATTGGGTATGTCAAAAGTTTCGGCGTATTGGGCCTGCAAAGCAAGCGTAACGCAAAAAAAGGGCAGAAAAAGCAGTTTTCTAATCATGGTTCAAGATTTAGGTAGCAATATCTTGGCAAGGTAAGGATTGTATCATGGATGTGACTAGCGTAAATATACTGGTTTTTTCAAACCCGTATTTATACCCATACCATTTGGCTTTGGCCATTCGTTGAGCAACCTGATTGGAAAAACTTCAGCTGCATTCCCTATTTTCGCCTTAAATTTTACCCTTGCAGACACAAAAAATCATCCTCATTTCCCCCGCCCACCCGCTCCGGGGCGGCATCGCCGCTTCTTCGGAAAGGCTGGCTCAGGCATTGCAAGCGAACGGCCATGAAGTCGTCATCTATTCATTTTCCCTTCAATATCCGGCCTTTCTTTTTCCCGGAAAAACGCAGTTCAGCGACGAGCCCGCACCGGCTGGCTTGAACATAAAAACCCGGCTGAATTCTATCAACCCGCTCAATTGGTTGTTTTCAGGGTGGGCAATCGCCCGGGAAAATCCGGATCGGATTATCGTGCGTTTTTGGTTGCCGCTGATGGGGCCTTGTTTGGGTTCGGTGTTGCGTGTGGCAAGGTTTTTTTCCAAAAAACTTTTCCCCATCACTGGCCTGGTAGACAACATTATCCCACATGAAAAACGCCCGGGCGACAAGCCCTTTGCACGCTATTTCGTCGGCGCTTGCGATGATTTTGTGGTGATGTCGAAATCTGTGGGCCTTGAAATACAGTTATTTGCCCAAAAAGAAGTGCGGTTTGCACCCCATCCGCTGTACGATACCTATGGCGACGCTTTGCCAAAATTGGCGGCACGCGAGGCGCTAAAGCTCCCGCAACAGGCGCCTATCGTGCTGTTTTTCGGATTTGTCCGAAAATACAAAGGATTGGATTTATTGCTGGAAGCCCTGGCACAAAGTCCTGAAATTCATGCGATTGTGGCTGGAGAATGTTATGAAGACTGGGCATTTTACCAACAAATCATAGAAAAGCACCGGCTCGAAAGCCGGGTACATTTGTTCAGCGATTTTATCCCGACCGAACAAGTGCGCGTATTTTTTTCCGCTGCCGACCTGGTCGTTCAGCCGTACCGAACAGCTACCCAAAGCGGCATCTCTCAAATAGCCTATCATTTTGAAAAGCCGATGGTGGTCACGAATGTGGGCGGCCTGCCTGAAATAGTAACCAATGGGGTTTCCGGGTTTGTGGTAGCGCCTGAGCCCGGG
>CAYVPM010000127.1:0-2393 GCA_964453475.1 uncultured Saprospiraceae bacterium
AGTTTATTAAAATAAAAATGAACGTTTTGTGATACAGTGCTTATAAGTGTATCTGTAATATCATCCTTCATTGCCTTACGAAGTCTATCTCCTAATTTTTGAAAATATTCCCTATCCTGAGCCAATGATGTGGTCTCAATCTGGTAATTTAATATATCATCGACAGTTGACAAGGAAGGGAAATTTAATTAGGAGAAAAATTGGGGCTGATATCTCTTTTATCGCCTAATACGGTGATTAAATGCCGCATCATTCCTTGTAATTTAACAATCCGAAACCCGGCCCTGTGGTCAGATGCGGAGTGTGTTTCAATAAAATGCTCTCTTAATTTATTCATGCATGATTCAACATGACAGGCGGCTTCATAAGGTTTTGACTGGGTATTTCCACTACCTTCCAAAACAAGCATAAATTTGCTTAATACATTGTTCAAATCATCCAACGCGTCATACGTTTTGTGGTAATTCTTGAATTCAAGGCGGTCTTGGATTGACACCAGTTCCTCTGCAATTTGTTGCAGGTAATCATGGCTTAGCACTTTTGCCCCCATATTATGAGATTTTTTTAGTAAGTGTAAGTTGTTGTATAAGTATTGTTCCAGTTTGTCAAGAAATTCGTCTTCAAATGTTAGTCTTGGGGGCTTTGGTAATGTAGTAATTCCAAGGCTTAAGGAATCACTGCTTTTATTAATGAAGGTTGTGATTTTAGCCCATAAATTGTTTAATTCGGTGTCATTGGATTCCTTTTCCAGTTTTAGAAAGGCTCCTTTTATTTCAATTGAAAACGGTTCATTCAATTGCGTAAGCAACTCAATAATTTTTGGCAAATTGGATTTATCTCCAAAAAGCCTTTCAATCTGTAAAAGAAGTTCTTGTCGAGTCAAAAATAAAACAATTTGTTTGTAGTAACAAAAAATTTAACACATATTTTTGTATTTAATATATAAGTCACAGTTTTTGACAGCGTGCTTTGTTACTCAGACTTTTTTTTCAAAAAATATGCAAATTTCCCAGGGAAGCGCTTTGCTTCAATAGATATAATCTCATAAATATCAGTAATTGACTGCCCTCGCAGATTCCAAGCTTCCGCCTGTTCAATGAAATTTGGATTTACTTCCGCTCCCGCAAATTCGCAGTCGAAAAAATTGGCATCCAAAAACGTTACTCCTCTCAAATCCGAATTTCTGAAACTGGATTTTGAAATATTAGCCCTGCTAAAATCTGAACCCATGAGAAACGCTCCTTCAAAATCAGTTGCGTAAATATTTGTATCCATGAATTTAGCATTTAGTAGTTGAGTATCCCTGGTTTTGAATTTTGTGGAATTGATTTTGGCATATTCAAAACTGGTTCCTGTCAGATTAGCTCCAGAGAAGTCGGTTTCTAAAAGGCTGGCCCCAAAGAGATGAATATTGGGCATTATTACACAGCTTAAATCAAGATAAGTGAAATCAATTTTTGTAAAATCGAGAGAGACCAACCTTCTAACTATTCCCTGTATCCTGAATTTTGCCTCTTCGGATTTCCAATAACGGAAGTCTTCCAGTTCTTCCAGATATCGTTTTATGGTTTGTTGCTTTTCCTCCTCTATGCGTCTTTTCTCTTTAATTTGATCATAAATTGCCAGCAAAATCCCCAAAACAAATAAATCGAATAACAATCCGTGTGATTCCACTATGATATTATCCCATTCATTTCCAAATGGATAGCGTCCATTGTCAATATCAAAAATATAAAATGCGTCCAAAAAACCTACCACAAACAAACAGGCAATAAAACCTACCAGATAAAATCTTACAGGGGATTCGATAAACCAATTCTCAACTTTTTCATCTTTTGCCAGGATGAACAAAAAAAACAGAATCAAAAAAAAAGTGCCTATTGCATATGGGACGAAAACTAAACATGGAGAAAAAAGATTAGAACAAAGCCATAAATACGACAAAATGAACGCATTTATACTAATCACGAATGACTCTATGATTGGTGAGTTATGATTAAATAAATATTTGAATACTCGTGAAATTTTCATCTGAAATTTTAAAATCATTCAGAATAATAGAAGGGCAAACATACGAATTCTTTGAATATAATCGTGTATAGATGCTAGTAGAATCACCCGGTCTGCACGAAACGGAGCAAAGGACAGTTGAGGAAGATTGGGATGCCGCTTGACACGAACGGGGGCAAAGCCCTGGAGAACCACACATGATGCAGTGGGTGAAACTGCATTTACCCAAATGGGGTAATACGCATTTACTCACTTGAGGTTTTGAGTAAGAAAAGAGTTCAGGTCTTTGTATCCCTGGAATTCTGTGCGCCTGTCAATGAAGGTCGTAGGAAATGCCTCATTTAGTTTCTGGCTTGATTCGTCCCCCTGCCCTGTCGTTGTCG
>CAYVPM010000127.1:2403-5454 GCA_964453475.1 uncultured Saprospiraceae bacterium
ATGTCGGTCACCAGCACGTCGCCCGGGCGCACGCGATCCATCTCGGCGGTGTCGCGGATCATCCGGACGACACCGATGCCCTTGATTCGTCCCCTGCCCTGTCGTTGTCGATGTAACCTGTAATAACTGAATACCCGGATGACCTAATATATTCTATTGCCTTTTCAATATAAGAAGTGGAATTCAGTACAAGGCAATCAGGAGAAACCGTAACTGCATTTTCAAATGTGAGTTTGGAAAGGAAATCCATTAGTCCTTCAAAAACCCATACCTCCCTGCCCGCTCCTGTCCCTTTGAAAAAACTCATATCCTTTAGTCCAATGGAACCCTTGAAAAATGGATTGCGGATTTCAAAACCGCCGGAAAGATTTTCAAGCCCGGCGGCAAAATATTGTTTTCCATTTTCCTTGTTACTGAAACGAACCTCTTTAAGGTATCTGATGGCGACATCAGGATTTATGCCGCGTTCAATTGTAATGTAATTGAACAAAGCGTTTTTGTTCCATCCAAATGGCGCGGTGCTATCTAAAAGAAAAACGTTTTCCTTTGGCAGGTCTTCCGGTTGTTTATGAATCTGAACCGGCGGAACAAAACCGCCGCCAAACATTTTATCGAGAAAGGCTAAGGCTCCTTTTACGTCAGTATTGTTATACCGAATGACAAAATCAAGCGCGTTGCCGCCGATGTCACCGAAATCATTCCAGACATTCTTTCGCACATTGACAAACAGGCTTGGCTCTTTTTCTGCACGAAATGGAGAAAGATAAGCGAGTTCCTCGCCCCCTTTGAATCTTTTGAAGGGCTGGTAGCCGAGCTTTAAAAGAATCTCCTGCAACGATATTTTTTTTGCCTGAGCGCTGTTCATCTGCAAATATGGTCAAATGGTTAGATAAGCATTTACTCATTTGGGCAAATACTCTGCTGGGTATTAAACCGTTACTTTACGTCGGCCTCTATTAGTTTCATAATATAGGCCATTAAAGTCTGCTCTTGCAGGGTAGCCTTGATTCTGGCTTTGAGGTAAAGAGAAAGTGGAGCATCCACTGAAATGCGTTTTGTCTTTTCAGAAGGAGAGGGCAGGGGCATCTCCGGCTGGTGAATTTTGCTGGTTATTTTTTCAATCTCTGCGCTCGAAGGCTTTTGTATGAGCGGTTTTTTTGTGATAAGCTCAGCGATTGATTTTCTTTTTTGGCTTGCCATGGTGATTACTCCTTTTTGGGGTTGATGACTGAACAATGGTTGCAATTTCCTTACAAAGTTGGGCGACTTCCTCTTTTGCTTTTACGTCTTCCCATTCATAGGCAGTTAAACCATATTTGCTCGCCCTGCGGTGCGCCACCCTGTCGCCGAGGGTAGATTTTAGTGGTCTGATACCGTTGTCAGCGAAAAGTTTGAGTGCAGAGCGGACTTCCTTATCCTCATTACTTCTTATGTTGAATTTGTTGAGCACTAAAAATGCAGGTATGTTGTCTCTGTGGATTTTGACCTCTTCGAAACGGGTCAAAAAACGCTCAAAAGATTTGAGGTCATCAATACTTGGCGTTAAGGGGATGAGCAAAATATCGCAAATGAGCATGGTACGGGTAGCCACTTGATCCATCTGTGGAACGCCGTCAATAATGATAACCCGGTAGCCGTCATTGCTGTGGGTTTCAACATCCTTAGGGAGCGCCTGTACGGTTGTCATTGGAAAAACCGGAATATGTTGTTCGGAGTTTTCCCTTCGTTCCTGCCAGTCACAGGTTGTTCTTTGTTCCAGGTCGGTGTCAATGATGCAGGATTTTATCCCTTGAAGGGTGAAAAATGCGGCCAGGTTTCTTGCTATGGTGGATTTTCCAACGCCGCCTTTCAGATTTGTTACAGCAATAATCATATTTGATTTCTTTTCCAGCACGGTACTCAAGGTAGGGCAAATGGGCAAGTGGTCATTTGACCATTTGGGGAAATGCTGTTTAGATTATTCTTCCAGACAAGCATTTACGCAACAGCGCACTTTCTTTTAGAAAGCAGCTTCTTTTAGACAGCAGATTTAAAAACCTATGAGCGTAAGCGAATTCAATTTCAGGCAACGCCGAAGGCGTTGGGCGAAGCGAACGATAGTGAGCGAAGGGTAGGTTAAGATGCTTAAAGGTTTTATAGTTTATTTGTATATATAGGTTTGTCTACCAAACTTCACGCGGATTATCTACCAAACTTCACGTAAAACCCTACCAAACTTCACGCAAGGAGCCTACCAAACTTCACGAATCGCCTACGGGGAAAGCAGGTTTATACCAAACTTCACGAACGGTTTTTGGCCTTTATACTAAACTTCACGTATTGCGAATGGATATAATACCAAACTTCACTTGGATTCAGGCTCATTCATACCAAACTTCACGAACTTTTCCGGGGTTATTTGTACACGCCATACCAAACTTCACGTGGATATGGCGCTGCTTAATGAAACGATGGTCTTTTTTTCAATAGGTGACGGAGAATGATTCAGCCAGAAGCCTTTGTTCTTATCCTCATAAACACCGGCCTGGGTGTATTGGGAACGAGCGAGTTTCAACGTCTGCCTGAAAATCTGTTTGAATTTATACGTCTGGCTATAACCACGCCCAAACTGTTCCTTGATTGCCGCCCACGGAATGAACTGCGGTTCTTTAGGGTTGATGCGGTGAAGCCTTTGGGCAAGCCAGGCATAAATATCAAGCGCCATAGCGCTGTGTGAGAGTGCTGCAAGCGCCCGCTCGTCAAGCGGAATGGCATGTGTGATGAGGCTTTCAAAATAGTCCTCTGTAAGCTGAATATTGGTAGGCCAGAGCACCCGCTGGTTTTCATTTTTGGGGAACCAAAGGTCAAAGGCTTTTACAATTTTCAAATCAACCTGAACACCTCTTTCATTGTCGGAGTATCCTAAACTCAAGGTGGATGCAGTGATTCTACGGATTTGGTTTTTGACCTCATTGATTGTCCTGCCGTCAAGATTCAGTCCAATGCACTTGATGAAAGCACTCATGCTGTCTTCTACATTCACTGTTTTGGATTGAGAGCGGATGGCTTCAC
>CAYVPM010000127.1:5464-6982 GCA_964453475.1 uncultured Saprospiraceae bacterium
TGTTGATGTGGGCAAGGATAATCCGGGCTTTAGGGCCAAATGGCAGCCCGATAAATTCAAAGTCATCTTTTTCAGGATTGTAGGTTTCGCTTGCCTGGATTGCAAGGCTTACATTGCCTTGTTTCTGTTTCCAGATGCGAACGTCAGTACCAGGGTTTCGGTAAGGCAGGAATGTCTGGCATAAAACGCTGTGCTGGAAAACGGCATCTTTGATAGTGCCTTTTTTCAGCACCATCTGGAAAGATGAATCCGCTACCCTTTTTTCAATATGCGTTACGTCTGACACCTCGCCTCCTTACTGGTTGCACCAGTATGCTAAAGTGGCTGTGAGAATCTGTCAAGAAATTTGAAGGTGGAAAGTCTGATAAAGGCAAATTGAAAATAAAATCAAATGGTTATTTTGACATTGAACATGAACATACCAAACTTCACGTAAAGGATTAAAAATTCAAGTAATCAATGCTCTATGAAACTTTTTGTTTTAAGACAGTGTTGATTATCTAATCTTTGAGTAAAATAACTATATGAGCAAGAATTTAAAGCAGCCAATTGGGCTGAGCAGGGTTTTAGATGGATTCATAAATTTTCTAAATGAAGAAATGGTACTTGCTTCGAGAAAGGCTGGTTTTTTAAACGAAATGTCAAGCCGTTTTCAAGATAAGGTATTGCCGACAGAAGCCATATTTGAGCAACTTGAAGTCCTTGTTGAATCTGATCCACAGTTTATCATTGATGAGACCAGAAGGTTTCTTGAAAGCCAATATTCAATTACAAAACTATTTGGGTTAGGTGTAAATCGCAGGTCTGGCAAAGAGATAAGACTCAAAGATCGGTTAACTGAAATATCTGATATTTATGAATCAGCATCGGTTTTTCAGATGGCGGCATTTCTAAACTCAAAACAAAAAGCCCCATATAGAAACCTCGTTGAACCAAAAATGATTTTCGGGCAGTTAAAAACTTTGGGTCTAAATAAACAGGAAATTGAGTTGTTGCGTTTAATTAGAAATGCAAACAGCCATAGTTGCAAAATAGAAAAACCTTTTTTGCTCGATTCTGAAGGGAATAGAATATTAATTAGGGAAATTGAAGACATTCATACCAAAATTGAAGACATTCTACTCTGGTGGATTCTTTTTATTATCTTTTCGCTATGGTACTTACCAAAATTTGGAATCTTAGTTTTAGTGGCTATTTGGTCGAGTATGAAACACAACGACGAAGCATGGAACACTTTATCAGAAGGGCTTACTACGTTATACGGTGACTTTAACCAGGAAATCAATGCTGAGAAAAATATGTCAAAATCTGGTACAGATGTAACCAATAACCATTATTATTACCAAAACCTCAACCGCGATATTAGAAAAAATAAGATACTTAAAGCAAACTATAATCGTAAAGTTGATAAGCTACTTTGGAACAATATTTTACTCGTTCTTAGTGGGTTTGAATCCCAGTTTTCGGAGGTCCAAAAGCAAATCGTAGATATCAGGGAAAAGTTAAGCAATGAAAATG
>CAYVPM010000128.1:0-6957 GCA_964453475.1 uncultured Saprospiraceae bacterium
ATAAATTTGAAAGGACAGCACTTATAGGTGAACCTTGTGGTATCCCGTAATCCCTAACACATCCTTTTTTTAAATCAAACTTGTTATACCGAATTAACCTCTTTTTATCAACTCGTTCTCTGAACTCTTCTCCAGATTTGCAAAAAGATACAATATTCCTTCTTTTTAGGTATTGCAACTTATTAATTTTTAATTCGCTGAACTCATCAATTAAATCACTTATTTCAACATAAGTGAACTTTGTAATAGCTTTGTAAACTTTGTAATGGTCATCTGATAGATTAGTGCTGCCCAACATATTACACCAAGACTTTTTTAGGATTTTATGGTTTAATGAGTCAAAAAAACTTGTTATATCAAAACACAGCACACTAAGTTCTGTTCCTTTTGACTCAGAAATAAAGTCAAATACCTCTTTGGCAAAATCAATATTACATTTACTACGAAACTTGTTAAATGGAATACTTCTGTATGCTATTACACTACTATTTAATACCTCATTCGAGGAGTAAATCTCTTCAAGTTTTTGACTCAACAGGAAACTGTAATAAGCATAAATTTGTGAATCTAAATGATCGGAATAATATATTTCACGCTTTTTTTCTTTCAATGATCTTAAATCTTCCCTATCCCCGAATTCATCATAAGCACATCGAAAACGATTTTCTTGGATTGTAAAATGGATAAACGGGTAAAAACGATGGGTTTTAACTCTATCAGGGTTGCTTACAAACGACTTTATGAAAGGAATGTGTTTCCTTTCAAATTGAGGTGAGAAGTGAGTGTATTTTTTTAGCTTTAGCCAGTCTTTCATTTGTTAAGATTAAAAAAGGCGGACTAACCGCAGCTATCTTTATGGTTTAACCCATTAGTCTCATGTTAGTGCTATAACACCCCTACTAAATTTCGAGGCACTGCTTTTGGAAGATGATTATTGTCAATCTCATTAGTAAAATACAAAATAAATTTCGTACCTTTATGAAACTCACAAGTAACAGCATCATGCTGATGGTTATCCTGCTTATCCTATTGGGAAGGGCAGTTACCCAAATTGGCATTACTGTCAAATCCACCATATATCGTGGAAATTCGCCAAAGCTTTGCTATCGTTAAAACACATGAAACAGACATCGTTAGCCCGCCTATTAAGAAGCTTCTTTGTTAGAAACCAAATAACTACTGCAAATATACTTTTCTTACGCTAAGATTTTCTCCAACCTTTCTTTCCACTTCCTCCAATCTACCATTTCTCTCGTCTGCAACTCTAAAAAAGCAGCACTGTGGTCGTGGTGGACGAGGTGGCAAAGTTCGTGGACAACCACATATTCAATGCACCCTTTCGGTGCTTTCACCAACTCTACATTTAGGATTATTTTCCCTTTTGGAGTGCAACTCCCCCACCGCTTGTCCATCCATTTAATCACAAAAGACGAAGGCTCAACATCGTATTTTTTGAATCGTACTATCCACTTTTCTGCTATTTCAGGAAACTTCATTTCTGCCCGTTTCTTATACCAATCCTGGACAAGTTTTTTGGCTTTGGATTTATCGCAAGTATAAACTTCCAAGAAGCCTCCTTTCAGTTTCACCTCATCTTCAGGGGAATCAAAGATTTTCAAACGATATTGTCTTCCAAGATACAAATGACTTTCACCGCTTATGTATTTTTTAGGTGGCGTTAAAGGCTCAAAAGACAGAAAATAACTTTGTTGCTTCAGTATCCAGGGCGCACGTTTGCGAATTTTCTCCATTACCTTTTCAATCGTTGTATCCACTGGGGCTTTGACCATTACGCTCCTATCCGGGTGAACGGTAATACCCAACGATTTTCGTTCTTGATACTCCAAGTGAAAGATAATTTCCTTTGACCCAAATTGGATTCGTTGTTTGCTCATAGTCGTCACTTGTACCTCAATTTTGCAATTTCAATACTCTTCCCGGCAATATCATCAATGTCACCAAAGGAAAGGCTAAGCCCATATTTATCACGAATATTGTCCATTAAAAAATCACCAATGGCGATTTCTAATTGACCAATTAGGTTTGTCTTGTTCTGCCAGTCCACTTTGGGTTTTCCATTGTCGAGGACTATTTCTTGTACCAAGTCATCAATACCAATCCCCGCATCTGCCGCAATGGAACGCGATACAGTTTCGTCTTGTAATTTGAATTTGATAGATTCAAATGTAATCCCATAAAAAGCTTGAGCTATTTCTCGTTCTCGCAAATTGTTGGGAATGTCACTACCTGTTCTGTTTAGAATGGACTCTTCAATATCTTTTGCTTTACGCAAATATTCTGCCTCCGAAATTCGTCGCTCCTGGTATGCTCGAATGGTCTCTTTGAGCATCTCCGAAAACCGTTTGTAAAAAGCGGGGTCTTCCTCCATTTTCTCATTGATATGCTTGGCGGTACGGTGGGCAATAGTATCCGCTCTGGCTGCCGTTCCAATTATCTTTTCAACCTCCTGCTCAAATTGTTCTTTGTCAAAAATATTGACTAACTCCGTGATGGGCTGAACCTCATGCGTTGTGACGTGCTTATCAATCAATTTTTGAATTTGGTCTTCGTAGGATTTGAAATCCACCACATCAGCAAACCGTTGTCGGACAGACAGGCGCAATTTGGAGAAGAACCCCAGATCATATTTATATCGGTCAATTTCTTTCTGAGGGGATTGAGTATTCCACTCGATGCTGGATAGCGCAAGCTTTAATAAACGGGCAAAGCTGCTCAACTTATCATAGAAAGAAGCCCGTTTTGCTTCGTCTCTGAGTTCCTCCTCATAAGATGGTTCATCGTATTTATTGGCAACGGTCTTGAAAATATCCCAAAGCTCCGAATGCGCTTGTGGTAATTTTTTGATTTCTTCAAGAATGTTTATCAACGTAAATTCCAAATCCTCTGCATCGAAATCCTGATAACTGGAATATGTCTTCAAAGCTTCATCCAACTCCTTTAACACACCGTAATAATCAATGATAAATCCATAGTCCTTACCAGGATGCACACGGTTAACCCTTGCAATAGCTTGCAACAAAGTATGTTCCCGAAGGCTTCTGGTAAGGTAAAGGAAGGTGTTTCGGGGAGCATCAAAGCCAGTCAACAATTTGTCAACCACAATGATAATTTCAGGTTCTTCATCGTACTTGAAGCGGTTTATTAAGTGCTTTTCATATTTTTTGGTGCTACCACCAAACTCATCCATTCTACTTTTCCAGAATCGCTTTACCTCATCATTGGGTTCTTCATAGGCACTATCCTCACCTTCTCGCATATCGGGAGGCGAAATCAAAACCTCTGAAGTTACCCTACCAATTTCATCCAGGTACTTCTTGTATTTTATAGCAGCCACTTTGCTCTGACATACCAATTGACCTTTCCAATCCGTCCCTGCACTAACATCTCGGTAATGTTCACTAATATCCCAAGCGATGGCATAAATCTTTTGTTCGGCCACATTCAATTGGTCTGCGCGGCTGAATTTTTTCTTCAAATCAGCCCGCTGATATTCATTGAGCGGTTCAGAGACTTTTGTAAAGTACGCATCAATTGGACGCTCGTTTACATCTTGAATGGCATGTCGGCCTTCATAGAGTAACGGCACAACAGCTTTGTCTTTTACCGCCTGGTCAACCGTGTATTTATCAATAAGACCGCCAAACTTCTTGGCAGTGTTCTTTTCCTTTTTCCGTAAGGGCGTACCTGTGAAAGCCACAAAGCAGCCATTGGGGAAAATCTTTTCCATACTGATATTGAAAATGCCGTGCTGGGAGCGATGGCCTTCATCTACCAAAATGAAAATATCAGGTGACTCAAATGGCTTCTTCGCCTGGTTAATTGCCGTATCGAACTTATTAATAATGGTAGTGATGACTGCATCGCTTTTGCCATTCAGCAATTCAATCAGGTGCTTTCCTGTATTGGCTTGCAAAACGGGAATTTGGCACTTTTTGAAAGTGCTGTAAATCTGGTCGTCTAAATCAACCCGGTCAGTAACGATGATAATTTTGGGGTTACGGATGGATTTATCAAGCGCAATGGCCTGAGCAAGCATAACCATTGTGAGTGATTTTCCACTTCCTTGTGTGTGCCAGATAACCCCACCTGTCCGCTTACCGTGTTCAAGTATCCGAATTCTTTTGACGGTTTTTTTAATGGCGAAATACTGCTGGTAACGTGCTACCTTTTTTGTATTAGAGTCATATACCATGAAGTTGAAAGCCAAATCCAACAAACGATCCGGTTTACAAATACAATAAAGATATTTATCCTGTTCCGTAACTATCCGTTCGTATTCAGTCGCTTTTTCAAAATGCCTTTGAACAATGGCGAACCTTTCGGCGAACATTTTCCGCTTCTGTTCATTCTCCAATGGCTTGTTCTTGATTGTAATCAATGTTTGATAGAAATGTTGTTCGTCTGTTTTGGACTCAAACTGCTCTACCCATTTTGACCAAAACTTTTCTTTGGTGGCCGTTGTAGCGTACTCTGCAACATTGGTTGCAATACTCAACAATACTTGCGAATAAACAAATATTAATCTAATTCCATCTTCCTGTTGGTTTCGTAGGTGTTGAGAAATAGCTTCGGATAATGGGTTCTTTATATCAGGACGCTTGCACTCGATGATTGCCAAAGGAATTCCATTCACAAAAAGCACAATATCAGGAATGTAATGTTCATGGCTTCCTGCCCGTTGTACTTTGAACTCTTCGGTTACATGAAAAACATTCTTGTCCCACTCCTTCCAATTAATGTATTGTAAAGTGTAGCTCTTTTTATCACCTTCAATGGTCTGTTCCAACGACTTGCCCAAGGTAAGCAAATTGTAAAGGGACTCATTAGCAGCCATCAGTCCTTCTTGTAATGGCACATCTTTCAGGGCATTTATGCCCGTTAAAATATTACTATCAGTGTATTGAAACTCCCGCCCCTTATACTGGATGGTATTAATTTTTGACAATTGCTCTTCCAAGATTTTCTCCAATAGAACCACTGAAGTTTTCCCCCCTCTTTGTTCTAATACTTCTTCAGGCGATAGGTATGTATAGCCCAGATTTTGCAGGAAGTGCAAAGCGGGAATCTGGGAAATATGGTCTTCCTTGAATGATGGATTATTCATTTTCGATTCTTTTTTCAGGATAGCCAAGGAATTTCTTAATTACCCCGTCAATCCAATTAATTACACTATTTCTTTTGAAAAACGAAAAAATTGCAATCCCGATGATTCCGAAAATGGTCTCAAACTTTCCCATGATTTCTCCAAATTGCGAACTAAATGCTAACCAAGTAATTAATATTGAAAATAATATGCAGACAGAATAAAACAGTGTCAATGAGAACAATTTAGTTCTTCTTGAAAATTTCCTTTCAAACTCTTTTAAAAATTGAAAATGGCCTTCATTCGACTTGTCCCCTTCCAGGACAATTAAATCATAAGCCTTTAAAGCAGAAATGTTCAAAAGTTCTGATTTATAGAAGGGAAAACTCTTTGTAACTATATCTTGATAGAAGAATTTCTTTTCATTCCATGAAAGCAATTCCAGTTCTAATAATTCTTCCATTACAATGATAATATGGAAAGCATTGTCTTTACTTCTAAAATTCCCATTTATAATATTTTGAAATGTTTTTTTTATCAAATGGCCTTCTTCACTTGAACTTTCACGAACATCAAGAACATTTTTCACCCAGTTCAACTCCTTTTTAAACTTTAGCGCACCAACTATTAGAACGAAGAGCAATAAGTCATCATTTGTAAATGGTGAGTGCTTGTTTGGCTCTCTTTCTGCGATTTTATCATAAAACTCATTGAACTTCGATTTATCATTTTTGATAAAAGCGACAAGGACACTTTGGAATACATCGTCAACCTCTGCATTGATTTCAAGCTCTTTGCTGTCTTCTACAAAGAATAGAAATGAGAAGAACAAGTTAAACTTCTCATTCTTTCTTAATTCGGAGACATAGGAATTTCTTTCAATTATAGAAACCATTTTTTTCGCTTGAGGTTAAAATTAATTACTTCAGACTTCCAACCTTGCATTTTCCTCAACTTTCCTAATATCCTTGAAATTAACCCAGAATATAGCATTGTTGCTGGTCTTTGGTTAGGCATGAAACCTCTCCAAGACAAATATGTAAACTTGAAAATCTGCTGTGTTATGTAATGTAAATCATAAAATAAGTATGGTCTTATATCATCTTCAACTCCAAAAGAAGTTGGTTGCAATATCTTTATCAATAATGGATTACTCGCACCATGCTTTTCAGTTTTCATCTCATTTGCTCCAAGCATTTGAACAAGGCACGATGAATCATCAATAACAATATTTGTACCTCTATTAGGTACAAGTTCTCCCATTATATTGCCAAATTTGTCCACTCCTTTTTGGTTCTCATCAAACATAATAAAGGGATGCCATTCACTTACTGTAACAAATGCAAATTTGATGTTGTACTTTGCAAACCCCTTTACCAACTCTTTAACAACGTCAAATTCAATATTTTTTATTGGTTTAAATATATGAAATATCAATCTTATGGTATCGTTTTCACGCCATGCGTATTCTTTTGATAGTGTATTTATTGAGTCCTTCAAACCGCTCAGAAGTTCTTCAAAGTATTCGCTGTAAGGCACATCTTTTATGTCTCCTGACATCATGTATTGCCCATCCCCAGAAAAGAAAGTACTAATACCTACTATTCTTTCTTGTTCATTTCCTTCAAAAGCATTGTTCCTAAATATGGAATTACCAATTCCAATTATTATTTCCCTGTCAACAGATTCCTTTGTTTGGATTGTCCAAGGAACTCCTCCAAGTTTCGCATACATCTGAAGCCCAATGGCATTTAATTTGTATTCGTCGAACCTTGAAATGTTCTCAGATGTAATAATTTGAATAGGAATCTGAAGACTTAAAAAATGAGCTTTTGCCTGATAATAAAGGCTTT